>DASVOT010000419.1:0-2792 GCA_036383235.1 Chryseosolibacter sp. | reverse complement strand
CGTCTTTTCGGGATACAAGTTCGAGGAGATGAAGTCTTCCATTGAAGGGCTGGAGCCCTACCTGAAGGACCGGGTGACCCTGTGGTTACGCGATGAATTTCAGATCCGGGTCGAGCCGGGCAAAGGAACGTTCTTTGAATTCGCCGAAGCCGTCGTCGACAAGCTCACCGAGAAGGCCATCCGGGTGGCGATGTTAAACCTGGCCCAGTCGGTGGCGCTGGATCACTACCATGCCGTCAGTGAAAACCTGCTCACGGAGATAAAGGGATTTGCCAACCAGTTGGAACGAACCGGGAAATTGAAGATCAGTCGCAAGAACATGCACCGTTTCCTGGGGAAGGCGCTGAATACCCAGAATGATATTGCGGAAAACATTTATATTTTTGACGCCCCCGACCTGACCTGGGAAGACGAGTATCTGGACAAGCTGCATCAGGGGCTGATGAAACACTTTGACCTGAAAGTACGGTTCAGCGAAATTGAATATACCCTCCGGATCATCGAGAATAACCTGGCCATATTCAGGGAAATAATTCACCAACGGGAAAGCAACCTTCTGGAATTTATCGTTATCTTATTGATCCTTGTTGAAGTTTTTGACCTGTTTATTACGAAGCTCCTGAATTTTTAATGCGAAAAGAGATCAATTTGGGCTTTGACATTCAGGCGCAACCTGACGACGTTACCTGCGGTCCCACCTGTCTTCAGGCACTGTACCAGTTTTACAACGACCCGGTTCCGCTCAAGAATGTGATTCGCGAGGTGAAGCAACTGAAGAACGGAGGCACCATGGCAGTAATGCTGGCCAACCACGCCCTGCAACGCGGTTACCGCGCCCATATCTACACGTATAACCTCAATGTGTTTGATCCCACCTGGTTTAAGCATCCGTCAAAAAAGATCGCCCAGTTTCTCAGGGAACAGATGGAGTTCAAGAACAAGAAACGAAAACTGCAGTTTGCCACCCAGGCTTACATCAAGTTCCTGGAACTGGGAGGCCGCCTTCATTATGCGGAGCTGGATGAAACACTGATCAAAGGGTACCTGAAGCGGTCGATTCCGATCCTTACCGGGCTCAGTGCCACCTACCTTTACGGTACCCCCCGCGAGATCCCGCAGTACGACATCTATGATCCGATCAAGGGTGAGCCCGCCGGCCATTTTGTTGTCATCACAGGCTATGATGAGGAAAAGAATTTTGTCTACGTCGCCGACCCGGTCGAACCCAACCCGCTGGGCAAGGGGCAGCTTTACAGTGTCGGCTTCGGCCGGCTCATTAACAGCATTATGTTGGGTATCGTCACCTACGATGCAAACCTGCTGATCATCGAACCTAAAAAAATCTAAACCCATTCGAGGATGTCCGGCAGCGACATCCATGACCTATGCAAAAAATAATTATCGTAGAAAATCCCGATAGCTGGAAATTCAATCTAGATGAAGTGGAGGTTGTGACTCCGGCAAAATACATCACAGGCGAAGTGTACCAGCAAACAAAGGGACTAAAAGTAATTAACCTTTGTAAATCCTTTCAGTATCAAAGCCTGGGTTATTACGTTTCACTTTTGGCCGAAGCGCGCAAGCATAAGGTGTTGCCGGGCATCAGCACCATACAGGACCTCCGTTTTCCCTCGATTCTGCGGGAAGACTCCCAGGATTTTGATGAGCTGATACAGTCGGCTTTCAGGAATGAAAAGAGCGACAAGGTGGAATTTGATATCTATTTCGGTATCACCCAGCAGGAGTCATTGAACAAGCTGGCCAGGCAGTTGTTTCAGTATGTGCAGGCGCCCAGCCTCAGCGCCACTTTTTCGAAGAAGAGCAAGTGGGTGCTCCAAAGCATCAAGCCGCTGAGCCTGGGGGAGGTGCCCGAGGAAGACCGCGGTTTGCTGCACACCGCCGTTGAGAAGTACCTGGCCCGGAAGCGCGATACGAAACCCGACAAGAAAAAATACGACCTGGCGATCCTGGTAAACCCGGACGACAAAAACCCTCCATCGGATGAAAAAGCGATTCAGAAATTTGTCAGGGCCGGAGACCAGGCCGGGTTCAACGTGGAGCTGATCACGAAAAATGATTTTGGCGAACTCATCCAGTACGACGCCCTGCTCATCCGTGAAACCACCTACGTAAACCACCACACCTTCCGGTTCGCGAAAAAGGCGCAGTCGCTGGGACTGGCGGTTATCGACGATCCGGATTCGATCCTGAAATGCACAAACAAGGTCTACCTCAACGAACTGCTCAACGCCAACAAGATCCTGACACCTAAATCGTACGTGATCGGGAAGGAAAACTACAAACGGCTGCCCGAAAAACTGGGGTTCCCCTTCATCCTGAAGCAGCCCGATGGCGCCTTCAGCAAAGGGGTCCACAAGATCAACGATGAAAATGAATTCAAGCAGGCCTGCACGAGCATGTTCCAGAAATCGGAACTCCTCATCGCCCAGGAGTTTCTTCCCACACCGTTCGACTGGAGGGTGGGGATCATCGACGGCCAGGTGCTGTATGTATGCAAATACTTCATGGCATCCGAACACTGGCAGATTGTGAACTGGAACGCGAAACACAATCAGGATGGTGACGTTCAAACCATCGCCGCGGATGAAGCTCCGTCCGGGTTATTGAAAACCGCCCTCAAGGCAACCTCCCTCATCGGAAAAAGTCTCTACGGAGTCGATATGAAGGAGGTTGAAGGCAATTTCTACGTCATCGAGACCAATGACAACCCCAACATCGACTCCGGAACGGAAGATAAAATCCTCAAAGATAAGTTGTATTCAACCATCATG
>DASVOT010000418.1:0-1677 GCA_036383235.1 Chryseosolibacter sp. | reverse complement strand
CGCCTGGACCAGCTGAAAGAACTGGACAAGCGAAGGGAAGCGATCATTTCCTCCGTAGAAAAACAGGGCAAGCTCACGTCCGAGCTGATGCAGCAGATCGTCGTCGCCGCCAGCATTGCCGAGCTGGAAGATATTTATCTGCCCTTCAAACCCAAACGCAAGACCAGAGCTTCCGTCGCCAGGGAGAAAGGCCTTGAGCCACTTGCTCAAAAAATCATGGACCAGGAGAATTTCAGCCTGGAGGAGTTCGCCCGGACTTTTATTGATCCTGAAAAAGGAGTAAACGAACTTCAGGAAGCGCTCGATGGCGCCCGTGACATCGTCGCCGAGTGGATCAGCGAAAATCCCGAGTCGCGGAAGAAAGTGCGGGACCTGTTCTGGCGCGAAGGTGTTATTGAGTCGAAAGTTTTAAAAGGGAAAGAGTCAGAAGGCGCCAAGTACAAGGATTATTTTGAATGGAAGGAGCCCATATCCAAAACTCCATCGCACAGACTGCTCGCCCTTCGCCGAGGTGAAAAAGAAGGCGTGCTCGCGCTGGATATTTTTCCCCCTGAAGAAGGTGTGCTTGATCTCCTTGAGAGGCAGTTCGTCAAGGCAGAAAACGCAGCCGCCGGCCAGCTACGGCTGGCCATCAAAGATTCATACAAGCGGTTGCTCAGACCTTCTCTGGAAACCGAGATCAGGATGGAATCAAAAATGAAGGCAGATGAGGAAGCGATAAAAGTCTTCGCCGCCAATCTGAAAGAGCTCCTTCTTTCGCCGCCATTAGGTCAAAAGAACGTGCTGGCCCTTGACCCGGGTTTCCGCACCGGTTGCAAACTCGTTTGCCTCGATCGCCAGGGGAAATTGCTTCATTATGAAGCGATCTACCCGAATGAACCCCGGAAAGATATCGCTGGATCGTCGGCCACGGTAAAAGCGCTGGTAGAAAAGTACAACATCGAGGCGATCGCCATTGGCAATGGAACGGCGAGCCGGGAGACGGAATCGTTTGTAAAGAACATAGGGCTTAGCAACAAGGTGATGGTGGCCATGGTGAATGAAAGTGGCGCATCGGTTTATTCCGCTTCTGAAGTTGCGCGCGAAGAGTTCCCCGACCAGGATGTCACCGTAAGAGGTGCCGTTTCCATTGGCAGAAGACTGATGGACCCGCTGGCGGAACTGGTGAAAATCGATCCCAAGTCAATCGGAGTCGGCCAGTATCAGCACGACGTGGACCAGATGAAACTGAAACAGGGTCTCGACGATGTGGTGATGAGCTGCGTAAATTCTGTAGGCGTGGAAATCAACACCGCAAGCAAGGAGCTGTTGTCTTATGTCTCCGGGTTAAGTGCGTCGCTGGCGAAGAATATCGTGGAGTACCGCAATCAAAACGGTCCCTTTGACAACCGCGCGGCGCTGATGCACGTGCCGCGGCTGGGCGAAAAAGTTTTCGAGCAGGCGGCAGGCTTCCTGCGCATTCATCAGGCAGCGAACCCGCTCGATGCAAGCGCGGTCCACCCTGAAAGTTATCCCATCGTAGAACAGATGGCGCGCGACATGGGTTGCTCGGTGAAGGATCTCATGAGCAGTCCGGAATTGAGAAGGCAGCTTGACCTGAGCAAATACATCACTGACAAGGTCGGCATGCCTACCCTTACCGATATCCTGGCGGAGTTGGAGAAGCCGGGGCGGGAT
>DASVOT010000417.1:0-4012 GCA_036383235.1 Chryseosolibacter sp. | reverse complement strand
GAGGCGTGTTTCTACGGGAATGGCTTCCGTCAGCACCCACCCGCTCTCCACACAGAGCTGAAAGATCTCGCGGTTGGAGGTCATACCTGATTTGGTCTGAACCTCGAACCGGCTCAGGGCGCGGTCGGCGGTCACCGCTTTCTCAACCGAAGGCAGCCGGCTCAGCGCCGATAGAATCTTGTCGGGGCTGCCGTCTTCAATTCTGACCTTGATCAGCGCGCTGCCCGTTGCCTGCTTTCGCAGGATCTCGGCTGTACCGTCGGCGACGATTTTACCCTTGTTGATGATGAGGATCCGGTCGCAGGTGGCCTCCACCTCCGGAAGGATGTGTGTGCTGAGGATCACCGTCTTCTCCTTTCCAAGCTCGCGTATAAGCCTCCGGATCTCCACGATCTGGTTCGGATCGAGCCCGGTGGTCGGCTCATCAAGGACAAGCACCTCCGGATCATGGATCATCGCCTGCGCCAGTCCGACGCGCTGGCGGTATCCCTTTGACAATTCGCCGATCTTCTTGTGCTTCTCCGCGTTGAGCCCGCACAGGTGCACCATCGAACGGATCCGCTTTTCAACCTCTCCGGCAGCTACATCCTGAAGGTCGGCGCAGAAACGCAGGTAATCAATCACCGGCATGTCCAGGTAAAGAGGATTGTTCTCCGGAAGATATCCGATGTGCTTCTTCAACTCGTCTCCGTGTTCTCTTACCGAACGACCGCCGATCAGAATATCCCCTTCGCCGATGCCCAGATAGCCGGTGATCATTTTCATGGAAGTGCTTTTCCCCGCGCCGTTCGGGCCCAGGAATCCGACGATCTCCCCGGTCTTTACCTCAAAAGAAATGTTGTCGACCGCAATCTGCGCACCGTACTTCTTTGACAGGTTGTTGATTTGAATATCCATAAGTGAAACATGATTGACATTGTATCGCAGATGAGGATGCCGCGCTGCTTGATGCAAAAGCCGGTATAGGACCGACGCCACAGAAAATCTCAGGGTCAGAACCTGTATCAGCAAGGGCAGACATAAGAGCGTTCAAGATCCTTCAGGGTTTGAAACAGATTTTACAAAATGGCGGAGACCAGCTCGCTCATTTTTCACAAAAAAAATATCATTTATGAAATCGGTCAAGTTTTTTTTTAAAGTTCCAACGTTGACAACTGAAGTCAAAACCACCCTGGCAACAAGGAAGTTTGTGATTTGTTACCAGTGGTTTATTTTGATTTTGATCGCGGTTAAAGAATGGCTTTTTGGAAATGCATTTCCTGCAACAGCGGCGCGACTTTCACCTGGCGCCGGTCTCTGCGCCGGCCGCGCCCGAACCGGACGCGGCCAGTGTACTTTGACTTGACAGGAGCAGGAATATCATTTAACTATGCCGGAACTTAGCCGCAACAGGTGTTATTGCATTTACCGGGATAAAGCTAATTGCTCTCTTGCGGTGGGCCCATGCCACCGTATTTCCCTCATTTCGGGCACACTCTGTTGAGTATAGGCAGACCGTGGCTCATGCGAAGGGGAGGTGTGTCGCTGAGTGGCAGGCTCGCCGTTTGTTTTAAATGGAATATCCATCATGATGAAGACAGCTTTTTTTATTTTACTGAGTTGTGCTGCGGGCTCCGCTTTTGGTCAGCTGATGGCAGGGCAGGTGTTGCCTTCTAAGGTTCCGATTCCTTCACAACATTACCTTCCGGAATACATCTTTGATGCGCCGTCCGACTCCGCCGCCTGGCAGAAAGAAAAACGGGGACTCAATGCCGCGTTCGCTTCGACAGATGAGCTGTACCTCAGGAGTGAGGTGCCCCAACTCCGGAGCAAGTCTCTTTCCTGGGAGGATACGGGATGGCGTGGTGAGCGCCTGAATGCCCAGGTGCTCGTGTGGTCGCCCGATACGCTGCGCCAGGTGCGCGTGACCGCATCCGACCTCGTGGGAGGGAATGGGCAGAAAATCCCGCGTGACAATATCATGTCTTACATGGTGCGGTATGTGCTTTCAAACTATCCGTATGCAGTGAAGAATACATCATGCGACGTCTCCGCCACGTCGACGGCTTATCTGATGCCCGACCGTTTTGAAAATTTCGACAGGTTCGAGCTGCCCGGCATGTCTGTCAGGCCGCTGTGGATTTCGATTAACATTCCTGCGGATGCCGCACCTGGAGTGTATACCGGTAAACTGGATGTCGACTCCGAAAAATCTCACGAGACGCTCACCATCCGGGTGACGGTTCAGAATCAGGTGTTGCCGAAACCTCACGACTGGAGCTACCGGCTCGATCTGTGGCAGAATCCCTGGGTAGTGGCCTGGTACTATCACGTTGAACCATGGTCGGAGGAGCACAAAGCGTTGCTGAAAAAACACCTCAGACTCTACGCCGACGCCGGAGGTTCCTACATCACCACCTATGCCGTTCACTCGCCGTGGTCGGATAATTCTTACATGATCGAAGGAGCCATGATCGACTGGCTCAAGAGGAAGGACGGATCCTGGAAATTCGACTATCGTATTTTTGATCAGTACGTGCAGCTCGCAATGGACGTCGGCATCGACAAAGCGATCACCATTTACACACCCGTTCCCTGGGGATATCGGTTCCGCTACCGCGAGGAGGCGAGCGGGAATTACCAGTACGCAGAATGGGCTCCCGGTTCAGCAGGCTTCGCCGAAGTATGGAAGATCTTTCTCGACGACCTGCGTGTTCACCTGAAGGAAAAAGGGTGGCTGAAAAAAACGTACTTGGGTATCAATGAAAATCCGCTTGACATCACCATTGCCGCGGCCACATTCATAAAGGCGCATTCGAAAGACTGGAAGATCACATACGCGGGCGACTGGCATCCGGAGCTCACCGACCTGCTCGATGATTATTCTCCCGTCATCAGCAGCGAGCCCAGTCAGCATGAAGTGTCGGAACGCAGGGCACGCGGATTTACCACGACGTTCTATGTGTGCTGTACGCCGCCGCAGCCGAACAACTTTGTTTTTTCCCCACCGGTTGAAGGCACGTACATCAGCTGGTACGCGGCCGCATACGGTTACAATGGATTTCTGCGCTGGGCCTACGACGCGTGGCCGGCGGATCCGCTGCGCGACGCACGCCACACCTTCTGGCCCGCCGGCGATTGCTTCCTGGTGTACCCGGGAGGAATGAGCGGCATCCGCTTTGAGAAATTGCGGGAGGGCATCTCCGACTTCGAGAAGATCAGGATACTCAGGGAAAAAGCCGCAAAAGCCGGCGATAAGAAAATCCAGGAATCAATGGCCGCGTTCGAAGCGCACCTGAAAACTTTTGTCAGCGACAAAGAATATAATAAGCGCGAGTATAACGTTCCGCAAATGACCGCGGCGGTCTCGAAAGGCAAGAAGATGATTGATGAGCTGAGCAGTTTGATGGGAAATAAAATGTGAAGCGAACAATTCTAACCGCGGAGACACGGAGGAATGCAGGTCTGAATGCAGGTTGAAAGGCAGGTTTGAATGCAGGTTGAAAGGCAGGTTGAAAGGCAGGTTTAAATGCAGGTCTAAATGCAGGTTTAAAGGTAGGTCTAAATGCAGGTTTAATACAGGTCTAAATGCAGGTTGCCTAGGATTAAACCGGAATCGTTCGGTGAAGCCCTCAGACCTCACTTACCTGCTGTTTAACCAAAATAAACTGCATACTCCAAACGGAGTCCTTCCTTGGAATTGAGATGGAACGTGAAGCGCAAAACTCAAACCTGCCTTTAAACTGAATAAACCAGAGAAAACCGGGGAGTCGCGCATAGAAAATGCAATGACGTTTTCTTCTTATGTAGTCTTTGCGCCCTTGCGCCTCCGCGGTAATTAAAGTAACCGGAATCGTTCGGTGAAGCCCTCAGACCTCACTTACCTGCTGTTTAACCAAAATAAACTGCATACTCCAAACGGAGTCCTTCCGTGGAATTGAGATGGAACGTGAAGCGCAAAACTCAAACCTGCCTTTAAACTGAATAAACCAGAGAAAACCGGGGAGTCGCGCATAGAAAATGCAATGACGTT
>DASVOT010000416.1:0-10338 GCA_036383235.1 Chryseosolibacter sp. | reverse complement strand
ACCCTGCACGACGAGCCGGCGCTAGGATACCATATCCCCCGCAAATACGACAAGGTCTTTGATGTAAACCAGTGCCACCTCCAGCCGGATCCCAGCAACGCCATCCGGCTCGCCGCGAAAGACGAGGCGATACGAAACGGCATTCCTTTTTTTGACCTGCGGAAACAGATCGGTTTTCTCCGGACGCTGACGATCCGCACCGCCATCACGGGCGAGGTCATGGTCATCCTCCAGGTAACCTATGACAAAATGGAGTGGATTGAAAAGATCCTGGGAAGGCTGGAAAGAGATTTTCCCGGCATCACCTCCTTCCAGTATGTGATCAACGGAAAACGGAACGACACCTTCAACGACCTGGATATTGTCTGCTGGAAGGGCAATCCGTATATCACGGAGAAAATGTCAACGCCCGACGGCTCCGGGGAGCTGAGCTTCAGGGTGGGGCCGAAATCTTTTTACCAGACGAATTCCGAACAGGCTTTTCATTTGTATCGCTTAGCCGCCGCGTTAGCGGGCATCGCAAAAGACGAGCTGGTCTACGATCTCTATACGGGAACGGGGACCATCGCGAATTTCGTGGCGGGACAGGCAAAAAAAGTCATCGGGTTGGAATATGTTGCCGACGCGATCGCGGATGCCAAAACGAATTCAGAGATCAACAACATCCGCAATACGGATTTTTTCTCGGGCGATATCAAAGATCTCCTCAACGGGGATTTTCTCGATGAGCATGGAAGGCCCGACGTCGTCATCACCGATCCTCCCCGCGCGGGCATGCATGAGGATGTCTGCAAAATGCTGCTGCACGCGGCGCCAAAACGCATCGTGTATGTCAGCTGCAATTCCGCAACCCAGGCCAGGGATCTGAAGATCTTATCCCGGGACTACAAGATCGACGCCGTGCAGCCGGTGGACATGTTCCCCCATACCATGCACGTGGAAAATATCGTCTCACTCAGCAGGACCGGGTGAAGATCCGGTCGTGAAAATCAGTGTTAGAAATAATCCCGCCTTATCGTTTCCTCGGGAGCGCTTTCATCGCCATCGCCATCTTCACGGCCTCATAAGCATTGACCATTCCGCCGGAGCTGCTCAGCTCGCTGAAGGGAACGGCTTCCTTCGATCCGGGCTTGGTCACCTTCAGTCCGTCAAACTTGCGCGTGGACTGGCGAAGGATCTCTTTTACCTGTTCGGCATTGAGGTCAGGGAAATAGGACATGATAATAGCCGCCACACCCGTAGCCGCGGGCGCCGCCATGCTCGTGCCCTGGAGATTTTCATACGTGTCATTCGGTGTGGTGGAATAGATCTGGACGCCGGGGGCAAAAAGGTCTACGGATTTTTTTCCATAGTTTGAAAAGGATCCCACGAAATCCTGGTCAGCGCCCCATGAGGACGCGCCGATCTCCAGCCACGTTTTTGCATGACCGCCGGATTCGAACGTTTTGTTTGGAAAGTTGGATTCCTGGTCAAGGTTGTCGGAATCATTGCCCGCAGCGTGGATCATCAGCACACCTTTCGATTCGGCATATTTGACCGCCTTGTCGACCAGGTCTTTGTGCGGAGAAAAGCTTTTGCCGAAGCTCATGTTGATGATCTGGGCGCCGTTATCCGCCGCATAGCGGATGGCGTTGGCGACATCCTTGTCACGCTCGTCTCCGTTGGGAACGGCGCGCACCGACATGATCCTGACATTGTCGGCGATTCCCTTCATCCCGATCTCGTTATTGCGGTTGGCGGCGATGATACCGGCCACGTGTGTTCCGTGCCGCGCGTCCGGACCTTCCACATCGTTGTTGCCGTACTCTTTTTCAGTGAGCTTGTCGGGATCGTCGCCGACGACGGTCCTGGAATTGAACTCCGTATTATAGCCGTATTCGACAGCCGTTTGATAGTGGTCCACCCCTTCCTTTAATTGTTTGATGTAGCCGGCAAGCTCTTCCAGGAATGCACTCACCTCCACATCGCCCTCGACGCTTTCAAGGATCCGCGTAAGCGTCTGCTTGGCAAACTGGATGGTATCGTTCGTCGCATTGACGCTTGACAGCGAAGACTTCGTCACCGGCTGTCCCAACGTGCGCTGCAAAAGGCTGTCGCAGTAATGGATGGTGAGGAAAGCGTTCGTGTACAGCTGATATTGCTGGAGGTATTGATCGTATTGTTCCTTGCTGAACTTGGAGTCGCGCTCGTATTTGGCTTTCACTTCCTTCCAGTACGCGTACTCAGGACGGTTTTTCTTGCTCACATCCTTCTCCTGCACATTCTCGTATTTCGGTTTCAACCGGGCGTATTCGCGTGTCACCTCGTAGGTATCGGCGTCGACATTTCCGTCTTTACCGCCAATGAAATTCCAGCCGTGCACATCATCGACATATCCGTTCTTGTCGTCATCGATGCCATTGTTGGGGATCTCGTCTTCGTTCGTCCAGATGTTGTCGCGGAGGTCCTCGTGTTCAATGTCCACACCGGAATCGATGATGGCCACGATAACGGGTTTCGAAGGTTTTCCCTTCAGCAGCGTCGAATACGTTTTTTCCGCGCTTACGCCCTGTACGCTGTCTGTTTCCGGGTCTCTGAGAAACCAGTCAGTGGGTGGGTCTGCGGCAACGATGGTGTCCTGGCCCTGGGTTTCCTGTTCTGCCTGAAATGCAAAAGAGGTCGATATAAGAAGGGAGAGGAGTAAGGTTAGGAAAATTCCTGAGCCTCTTGGGTTCATAAAGTTCAAATTTTAAGTTTTATCAGGGTTTGACTCTAAAATGCACTACAATAACTAATGGAAATAAGGATCTGTTCAAATTTAGCACGAATACTGGAATCGCAGGGTTTTTGATTTCCGCTGAAGCCTCGCCGGGTGCCCGAAACGGTTCCTCCCCCCTGTCGGGGGAAACGCCGCTTAAAACCTTCTAAAGGGGCGGGAAACTTACTTCAGTGACAACTTACCGCGCTCTGCCGCGCATTCCTGGCTATTGCTTACCAAATTCATTCCAGATTAACTGCTAATGATATGGTGTTTGTATTCACAGCCCTGATTCTCTTTTTCACGATCCTGTTCTGGAATATTGACCATTTCAACAAATTGGCTCAGCGGGAGCATGCCTGAGCGGGTAATGGCCCGATTTTCCTTCCTTTCCCCTCTTTTTGAGGCTTAAAGCCTTTTTTTTACATCCTGACGGCCGGGCACGGCTCCTTATTAAATCTGTCCGCGGCGAACATTCTCCCGTTTTTCCCGGGTCAAACGTATATTTTTATCCCGGAATCCGCCTTCGTTCAAAAAGCGAAAAACCGGATGACAATCCGGTTTTCAAAGTGTACCGTGAGATATTTTTCCATCTTTCTGGCTTCGGCTCTTGTTTCAAATGTCTGTGAGTATATCAAAACGAAGGGAGCGTAAGCCCTGGTGGTGCGATTCCACCCTTTATTATGCTGGTGCACACGCTTGTTAAGGTCGTCTGTTAACCCGACGTAAATATAATTACGGGTCAAACTCCGAAGAGCATAAGCATAATACACTTGAGAGGGTCTTAAGTACCGAAGGAGGGACTCGAACCCTCATGTCTTGCGACACACGCCCCTGAAACGTGCGTGTCTACCAATTCCACCACTTCGGTATTAAAAATGTCCACGTTCTGCTAACGTGCGTGTCTACCAACCTGCCTGCCCGCAAGCTCCCGCTTCGGCAGGTAGGTTCCACCACTTCGGTAAAGCGGCTCTATCTTAATTGAGCCCGTAAAAGCTGAAACCACACCTGTGGTTCCTGGTGCCCAGGACAGGACTCGAACCTGCACACCGGTTAGGGCACTACCACCTCAAAGTAGCATGTCTACCAATTTCACCACCTGGGCATTCAAAATCATTTTTTGAATGGGCGACAAATGTAAAAAGCTTTGTCAATTTTAACAACAAAACAGTGCGAATGGGTCTTTGATTCATCAAAATCCAGGCTCATTCCTTCCCGCGGCCCGGGTCAGTCGGAAAAGTCTGGCTTCTCAATGACTACAATCATTGATCAACGGACAAAATCCCGGCTAATTGCCTTTTACGGGAAAGGCTGCCAACAGCCCCCGCATGTTAAGCGGCACATCCATGTTAAATCTTGCGAGTACAAAAGCACTGCCAATGCAAAAACGATCCGTGCTCGGGTCTTTTATCTCGACCGGCTCCTACCAGGATTTTGTCCAAAAGATATTTTTCCTGGCAGACCAGAAGGTTTCCTCCTACGTCTGCTTTGCCAATGTGCACATGGTGGTGGAAGCCCATCGCGATGCCTCTTTTCGCCGAATCGTCAACGGCGCTTCTATCGTCGCTCCCGACGGAAAACCTTTGTCGTTATTCCTGAGAATAGCGAAGGGGTTGAAGCAGGAGCGTGTCTGCGGTATGGACATTTTCCCCGATATCCTGAGAACGGCGGAAGCAACAGGGAAATCTGTTTACTTCTATGGTACCACGCCCGGCCTCCTCAAAGCCATCGCAGCGAAAGCGACTGCGGAATTCCCTGCTTTGAAAATCGCCGGATATCACTCCCCGCCGTTCCGGGAGCTTTCCGAGGACGAACGAACGGAAGTCATCGGGAGGATCAATGAAGCCAGGCCCGACCTGGTATTCGTATCCCTGGGATGCCCCAAACAGGAAAAGTGGATGGCGGAAAACAAAGACCGTATCGGCGCCTGTCTCCTGGGGTTGGGACAAGCCTTCAAAGTGTATGCGGGAGAGGAGAAACGATTGCCCAAATGGATGCGGGACCTGTCCATGGAATGGACCTACAGACTGTACCTTGAACCGCGGAGACTATGGAAGCGGTATCTGTATACAAACTCCGTTTTCCTTCTTCTCACAACACGGGACCTTCTGCGACGTTGGCTGAGAAAAGAACGACTCGGGCGCCGGCTCAACCTGCCGGCCCGTTAGAAATAGCCAGACGTTGAAATGAAAACCGCCTTTCTCGTTCTGCTGATTTTTTCCGGGTACCTGTGCACGGCGAAAAATTATTACTTCTCCGGAAAGGGAAGCGATGATAATTCCGGAACGAGCAAACATACGCCCTGGCGCAACCTCCGGAAATTGCGCGACATCGCCAGCACTTTGCAACCGGGAGACTCCATACTGCTTGAACGAGGTAGTGTCTTCTTCGGCGGGCTGTCCCTGCAGGCCGACGGCCTTCCGGGTAAAGAGATCTATATCGGCCCCTATGGAGACGGCCCGAAACCCGTCATTACCGGCTCCGTGGAAATCACCGGATGGACCTCCTACCGCGAAAATATCTGGGTGGCTATGTACCCCCGATGCGACCCGGAACCCGGCGACGTTTTCATCAACGGCAAATCCCAGCCCCTGGGAAGATATCCTAACACGGGTTACCGGACGATCGGATCGCTTCTCAGCCGAAAGGCGTTCGCCGATCCGGAACTCCCTTTCCCCGATAATTTCTGGGACGGTGCCGAGGTGGTGGTCAAAAGCAGCCGGTGGACGATGGACAACCTCCCGGCTGCACGTTATCGCAACAAGACGTTTGCATTCCCAGGAGCCGCATCCGATACCCTTGAAAACGGGTATGGCTATTTTATCCAGAAACATCTTCTCACCCTTGACCAGAGCGGCGAGTGGTTGTTTGATCGTGAAACCGGGCGCATCTTCATTTATCACGACAAGAATCTCCCCTCGGAAAATTACACGACTGAAGTCAGTGTCTCCGACGCCGGCGTGGCGATAACAGACTCGGAGCACATCGCGATCCGCGACCTCGTCATAAAAAATCAGCGGACCACCGGCGTCGTCCTGTCACATTCCGACAACATCATCCTGAGTGGCGCGGAGATTTTACATTCGGGCGTCAACGGCCTCGTCGTGACCGGCTGTCGCAGCCCCCTCGTGGAAAATACGCGCATTGCAGATTCAAACAACAACGGCGTCGAATGGAATGACAATATCGACGGGCGTCTTGTTCGCAACACAATACTGAGGACAGGGATTCAGTCCGGACGAGGCGCCAGCGGCGACGGAAATTATATTGGACTGACGATCAGCGCCGGCAACCCGCTGATTGGAAAGAACCTGATCGCGGACAACCGCATCGACAGCACAGGCTATTCTGCGATCGACTTCCGCACGGGAAACACCACCATAAAAAATAACATCATCAGCAACTTTTGTCTTCTGAAAGACGACGGCGGCGGAATCTATACATGGAATAACGCATCCGGAGGGAATACCATCGAAGCGAACATCATCCTTAACGGAAGAGGATCCGGTGAGGGCACGCCGGATCCGGCTCAGCTGACGACCAGCGGCGTATACATCGACGACCGCTCGGCCGGCATAGCGATCGTTGGAAACACCCTCGCCTTCAATTCGACGTCCGGCATCATGGTTCATAATGCCAATAACCTGGAGATAAGGGGAAACGGATTCTACGGAAATGGCGGCAACCTGACGAACAAGGAGAAAGCGCAGCTCCTGATCAGACGCGACCGTATTGCCCCCATGAAGCCCGGAGCGATACCGCATATTGATGCAACGGATAATATTTTCGTTTCCGTAGATGAGGGTGCTTATTGCGTTTACATCAGCGTCGATAAAAGGCAGGAGCTGGACAACAAAGGTACTTTCGGTGAAAATCTTTACCGCGCACCCGACCCCTCCCAGGCAGTTGCAACCTTGTATGACGAGTCCGCGAATTGTTCCCGCGCGCAGCAATTCACGCTTGCACAATGGCAGAAAGCCTCCCGTCAGGACCGCGGCTCGGTTTTCAAGATGATAAACATTCCCGACGACAGTCGCGGAAAACAAAATCTCGTAAGGAACAGCACCATGGATAGCGGTATCACAGGCTGGGTTACATGGCCGGAGTCCGTCCGGGTCTTGCCCGACAACACGTTCGACGGCGGCCGGTCTCTGAAAGTGCTTTTTCCTTCCGGCGGCTTTGACGCTTTGTTGTATCATGCAGGCATCCCGCTGGAAGCCGGGAAAACGTACCGGTTAACATTTTCGGCCAGGAGCAGCGCCGATACCAAACTGGAGTTCGTTCCACTGGAAGCTGCACAACCCTGGAGCGCCCTCGGCGAATACACCTGTTTCTCGCTGGATACAGCTTTCCGGAACTACACCTGCTATTTCAGACCCCGGAGGACCAGCGCCGAAGCCCGGGTTAACTTCAGGAGCAATGCCACTTTCTGGATCGATAATGTGGCTCTTTACGACATCACAGCCGCGTCGGAAAAAAAGGACAAATCGCTGAAACTCCTATATAATACGAGCGGAGAGCGTGCGACAATTCCATTGATCGGAACGTATGTCGACCTGGACGGTACGGTGATTTCCCGCCAGGTGAATCTGCCAGGGCACGCTGCCGTTCTCCTTTTCAAAGGTAAATAAGCGTTGTTCGGGAGTTGTTTTTTCCTGAACTTGCCCTTCTTGTCCCTTCCTGCGTCACGCCCGTCTCAGGTGTGGCACCGTTTCAGAAACAGATTTTTGCGGAGGACTCAAAAATCCTGGAATAAGACAGCTTGTCAGCAATTCCCGAATTAAAGATTTTGGATGCCTCAATGACATACATCGCGACAATCAAAGATTTTCATCATTGACTTTTATATTTCCATCGTGAGAAAGGGCACATTCCCCCGGAAAACGGCCGCTTGATCGAAATACGTTCCCGTATTTCCCATAATTGCGGAATCTTTACATGTCTTCGGCAAGGGAACGCCCGAGGCCCAATTGTTGTCCCGGCTCTGAACATCGCGTCAGATTTTAACCAGGCGGCGGCACCTCTCAACCAAAATACCCATCTCTGGTCATAGCACCTTTTTATTATCAATCACAGTGTCGGTTCTGACTCAGCACCGCCTGCTGTAAATCTCATTTTTTCCCGCGTCGCTGACCTGGAACTGTCCGGCTGGCGGCGCGGCAACGACTAACCACTTAAGCTTACCTATGAGAATTTTCTATGTTTTGATTGTGGCCATGCTGTGCCTTGCGCAAACAGCCGTGTGCGCGGATTACTATATCGACCTTACTGGCAGCGATGCCACGGGAGACGGCAGCATAGCCAGACCGTGGCGGACGCTCCAATACGCGGTATCCAAAGTCCCTGCCAACCAGGGGCATACCATCAGGCTCTCGGCAGGTACCTACATCGAGGCCGGCCGCATTGATGTTCCCGCGGGCGTGAATATCGAAGGCTCGGGAAAGGATGTCACGATCCTTAAGGCAAGCTCATCTTTCTATTACTATCCAGCCTCGCCCGGCTATGCAACAGACAAATTTCTCATCAGCCTGAGCGGCTCAAGCTATGCGAGCGGCAACCAATCTCTAAAGAATTTTACCATTGACGGCGATGGTAAAAAACTGCACGGCGGAATTTATGTTCGTTACCGAACCTTCGTCACCATCGACGGCGTAAAAGTGACCGGCACCAACTTTACGGCTATCTGGCTATGGGATGTAAAGGATTCAAGGATGACGAATACCGATCTCGTTAATTGTTCGTGGGGAAGTACAGGCTACCAGGTGGGCGCATTAAACGTGGGTAACCTGGAAAGAGTCGAGATCGACCACTGCTACATCGATGAAAACACCGGCTACGGC
The DNA here is from genome assembly GCA_036383235.1 of Chryseosolibacter sp. Lineage (GTDB taxonomy): Bacteria > Bacteroidota > Bacteroidia > Cytophagales > Cyclobacteriaceae > Chryseosolibacter. The sequence continues at coordinate 1,761 of DASVOT010000416.1, read as the reverse complement.
ATCAAAGCGATCGGGCCGTCCGGATACAACGACATTTTGTACACAAAGATCCACGATTGCAGGATCACCGTGAATCCCACGGGGTTGTGGAATAACGGATCGGCGCCCAACATCGCGATCGAGCTGTGGCAGGTGGATCCGCTGGGCTGTGAGATCTACAGTTGTTACATCGACAATACAGTCTCCCTGGTTAATGCAAACAACAATCCTTCTACCGGGAACCAGACTATTCGCGTCCACCATCACGTCATCGATCTCGCTTCCAGAGCCAATGGGGCCGGCTATGCCATTGAGCTCACCATGCACGATGTGGAGATCGACCACAACTATATCGTCAAGGGCAGCTACGGCATCGCCAACTGGGACAACCCGATGAAGAACTGGAACATCCACCATAATACTTTTTATAATATCGAAGGTACCTATCCCGGAGAAATTGTGCGATCGCAGTGGAGCGGTCTTCACAACGTAAATTTTTATAACAACACCGTTGAGTTTGCCGGCACGAAAACGGCCAACCTGCTGGGTGTCTATGGCGGCGCGAGCGATAATATCAACCTGAAAAACAATCTCATCATCAACAGCAACACCGCTTACAGCTATTATCCCAACCAGCTCATTCACATGGAAAATGGCGCCACCCTGAGCGTCCTTGCCGTGACCAACAACCTGTTGTTCAACCTTCCTGTTGGAAGCGTGCCGGGAACCTATGCCGGCAATCTCACCGGCGATCCCTCTGTTCAGAAAAGCGGAAGCCGTCCGGATCCGTACTATCTGCCGAATGCAGGCAGCCCCCTGATAGACGCCGGAATAAACCTTGGCTTTCCCTTCCTGGGGGGCGCGCCGGACATCGGCGCCTACGAATATGCCGGCAGCGGCCCGGCAAATACTCCACCCGTTGTCAGCATCGCCAGCCCGGCAAACAATACTTCCTTCACCGCCGGGAATTCCATTACCATCAGTGCGAATGCTTCGGACACGGACGGCGCGGTGAGCAAAGTCGAGTTCTTTAACGGGACAACGAAGCTCGGCGAAGACCTGACCAGTCCCTACGATTTTGCGTGGAGCAACATTCCATCGGGAACATACCTGCTCACGGCGAAAGCCACAGACGACAAAGGCGCCGCGACGACGTCTGCTGTCGTGTCCATTACTGTGCTGGCGGCAAACCTGCCGCCGGTGGTAAGCATAACGACTCCCGCGAACAACGCTTCCTTCAACGCGGGAAGTTCCGTCGCGGTGAGCGCGACTGCTTCGGACGCGGACGGCGCGGTGAGCAAGGTCGAGTTCTTTAACGGGACAACAAAGCTCGGCGAAGACCTGACCAGTCCATACGATTTTGCGTGGAGTAACATTCCATCGGGAACGTACTTGCTCTCAGCAAAAGCCACCGACGACAAAGGCGCCGCGACCACGTCTGCTGTCGTGTCCATTACTGTGCTGGCGGCAAACCTGCCGCCGGTGGTAAGCATCACGAGTCCCGCGAACAATGCTTCCTTCAACGCCGGAAATTCGGTCACTATCAACGTGAACGCCTCCGATGCGGATGGCACCATAAGCAAAGTTGAGTTCTTTCGGGGAACCACCAAGCTCGGCGAAGACCTTACCAGCCCCTACAGTTTTGCTTGGACCAAGGTGCCGGCCGGCGCATACACGCTGACGGCGAAGGCCACTGACAACCTCGGCGTAGCAACGACCTCGGCAGGAGTCGCAATCACGGTCAATGCCTTGCCGCTCGTGAGCATCACCAGCCCCACGGCA
>DASVOT010000415.1:0-8264 GCA_036383235.1 Chryseosolibacter sp. | reverse complement strand
AATGACGAATTGTATTTTACTTCTTCCCGCGGCAACGGCAAGATTTACGAAGCCACGGGAACGCCCTTCACCGATATTTACAAGGTGACTTCCAGGGGGGCGATCGTCGACATGGCGACGCTTGCTCCGCTGCCTGAGGGGATCAACAGCGATAACATCAATGATGGCTGCGTTACATTCTCGCCCGACGGAAAGATCATGGTATTCGCCAAAGGAAACACGGGGAAACGAAAAGGGTCGAGTGATGTGGACCTTTACCTCTCGCGATTCAGGAACGGGAGCTGGTCAGAGCCGGTTCCCCTGAACATCAATGACCCGGAGGCGTGGGATTCTTCACCCGCCTTCAGTCAGGACGGACGAACACTTTACTTCTCTTCCAACCGGAAAGGTCGCGGACGGCAGCTGGTAGGTTACGGAGGACTGGATCTTTACTCCGCGCAGATGGATTCAAGAGGCCGGTTTTCGAGAGTTAAGAACCTTGGACCGGACATCAATTCAGCTGGAGATGAACTATTCCCCTACGTGGCCGATGATGGCAAGTTGTACTTTGCGTCTGACGGACATCCGGGCTACGGCGGTCTTGATCTGTTTGTGGTGAAACGCGCAAATGGAAAGACCGTTGTCGAAAACCTCGGACAACCGGTGAATTCAACCGGCGATGATTTCGGGATCTTTCTCTTTAAAGCCGACCGCGGATTTTTTACGTCCAACCGTGAGGGGGGAAAGGGTGACGACGACATTTATACGTTTGTGAATGAAGATCCCAACCTGAAGGTTGTGAACTACTATCTCCAGGGCATCACCTACACACCTGACAGTACCGGACTGAAGGTTCTGCCCAACACGAAGGTTTCCCTGCTGGATGCGAGCGGTGAATTAATGCAGGACTACGTGACCGGGAATGATGGCAAATTTTTGTTCCGTGTTTACGAAAACGAGGATTACGAACTGGTCGGCGAGTCGGATGGGTATCTTGTCAAACGGGAGTTCTACACGACAAAGGGAAAGCGCGTCGATCCTAATACGCTTAAAGACCTGGTGACCAACATAACGCTGGACACCACGATCGTTCTCGAGAAAATTGCGCTCAACAAAATATTTGTGCTGGAGAATATTTACTACGAGCTTGACAAGGCCGATATTCGTCCGGATGCAGCCAGGGAACTTGACAAGCTCGTCCAGATCCTGATTGACAATCCCGAGATCAAGATCGAGCTCAGTTCCCATACTGACAGCATCGCGACAGTTGAATACAACATGGACCTTTCGCAACGACGGGCCGAATCCGCGGTGAATTATCTGATCGAGCACGGTATTTCTCCTGACCGGCTGGTAGCCAAGGGTTATGGAGAACTTCATCCGATTGCGCGCAATACCAACCCGGATGGGACGGACAACCCTGAAGGGCGTCAAAAGAACCGCAGGACCGAATTCAAGATCCTGGAGATCGGCGTTCTGCCAAAGCCACTTGATGAGGAGCAGGGCGGGGATGAGTTCGAGGAAGACAAATACTTCAAGAATTCCGAGCATTAGGAATATTTTTTCAGCCCATGAAAATGCCCCCGGTTTTGGGGGCATTTTCTTTGTGCGGTTTTTCTATTTTTGTTTGCTTAATTGCACGTCTATGAGCTATCGCATTGAAAAAGATACTATGGGCGAGGTGAAAGTCCCCGCTGACAAATATTGGGGTGCCCAGACGGAGAGGTCCAGGAATAATTTCCGGATCGGGCCCGAAGCGAGTATGCCCAGGGAGATCATCTATGCCTTCGCTTACCTGAAAAAGGCTGCTGCCCAGGCGAACCACCAGCTCGGTGTGCTCGACCAGACCAGGAAGGAGCTTATCGAACGGGTGTGCGATGAAATACTCGCGGGAAAGCTGGACGGAGAATTTCCCCTGGTTATCTGGCAAACGGGTTCGGGGACGCAAAGCAACATGAATGTCAACGAGGTTATAGCCTACCGTGCACACGTGATTCAGGGAGGTAAGCTGACGGACGAAAAGAAGGTGCTGCATCCCAACGACGATGTGAATAAATCGCAGTCATCAAACGACACCTTTCCCACTGCGATGCACATCGCGGCCTACAAGCAGACGATGGAAATCACGCTGCCAGGGATGCAAAGACTTCGCGACGCGCTGGCCCGCAAATCCGAGGAATTCAAAAGCATTGTAAAGACAGGCCGGACGCATTTTATGGATGCCACTCCCCTCACCTTGGGGCAGGAGTTCTCCGGGTATGTTCAGCAAATAGACAACGGTATCAAAGCCATCAGATCGGCGCTTGGGGCCGTACGTGAGATTGCGCTGGGCGGTACTGCCGTCGGAACGGGTCTCAATACTCCTAAGGGTTACGACGTACTGGTTGCGGAGAGGATCGCAGCGGTGACGGGATATCCTTTCATCACAGCTCCTAATAAATTTGAGGCGCTGGCTGCCCACGATGCGATGGTCGAGCTGTCAGGTGCGCTTAAACGGGTGGCGGTGTCATTAATGAAGATTGGGAACGATATCCGAATGCTCAGCTCCGGGCCCAGATGCGGGATCGGGGAGATCATCATTCCAGACAACGAGCCCGGCTCATCCATCATGCCGGGAAAAGTCAATCCGACGCAGCCAGAAGCGCTGACCATGGTCTGCGCTCAGGTGATCGGCAATGACACGGCCGTGACAGTAGGCGGCTCGTTGGGGCATTTTGAATTGAATGTATTCAAACCCGTCATCGCGGCAAATGTGCTTCAGTCCGCCCGGCTGTTGGGTGATGCCTGTGTTTCGTTCAGTGCGAATTGCGCCGAAGGAATCTCTGCAAACCTGCCGGTCATCAAACAACATCTTGAAAATTCGCTCATGCTGGTGACGGCGCTGAACACCCATATAGGGTATGAGAATGCAGCAAAGATTGCCAAGAAAGCGCACAAGGAAAGCAAAACACTGAGGGAGACTGCTATCGAGCTGGGGCTCGTGACCTCTGAACAGTTCGATGCGTGGGTAAGGCCGGAAAAGATGGTTGGCAGTCTTGAGAAATAGGCGCTAGTAAAATTCAGAAAAATATTTGTACTTTTATTTTGGATTAGGCTATTCCGGACTTTGGCCGGGATTTGAAGAGCACCGGAAAGCCGCACCTGTTTTTCAAAAGAAACTCAATTTTTACACATATGAATAACAGACTTGTTTTATTTTTTTGTCTGGCTTTGATTTTTTCATCTTCACAGGTATTTGCGCAACTTTCCAAACAGGAAAAAAAGGAGTGGAAAAAGAAAGCCAAGGAATTCGCCAGAAATCCTGCCAACCTCAAACAGCTGACGGAGGATAAAGAAGCTGCGGAAGGCCAGCTTTCATCCCTCAATGACAAGGTCGCGCAGCTTCAATCAAACATGAGCAACAAAGATGCGCGAATCGCCGAACTTGAGGACCAGCTTTCGCAGGCCCGGGCTCAGGCTACGAGCGCCAGAGCCGAACTTGCTCAACTGAAAGCGTCTCCCGTGAAAAATGAAATGGACTTTTCACAGGGCGTGGTCTTTAAAGTACAGATTGGCGCCTTTAAGAATAAGGACCTTCAAAAATATTTTGACAACAATCCAAACCTGGGTGGAGAGGTTAAAGAAGGCGAGCCTCAAAAAATCACCATTGGTATTTTCCGCGACTACTGGCAGGCCGACGAGTTCAAGAAATACATGCGCGAGATGGGTGTCAAAGATGCGTGGATCGTTCCCTATCGCGATGGTCAGCGCGTCGAGATAAAAGATGTGCTGGAAGGGGTGGTTACCGACAAACCGGCAGGCACGAACTAAGATTCTTCTTCCGGAAAGAGCAGTACAGAAATGTACTGCTTTTTTTTTGGCCTTTGTCCTGAACAGCCCTCTATTTTTTGTCTTTCCCCCGCAATAGGCCCTATCGTTAAACTAATTTTCCCACAGAGGGTTCAAAATTTGTGCAGGGAAAATTCCGGATTATTTTTGTAAGATGACCCGGGCAATCGCATTGATATTTTGGTGTAGTTGTTACTGTGCTTATTCGCAGATCCACGTAAGCAAGCTGGTGATCGGGCCTCATGAAACATACGAGATGGATTCCACCGACATACTCGTTGCTGATTCGCTCATCATGATGGATTCTTCCCGGATCAGGCTGAACAGGTTAAAAGCAGAAAATTTCATACGCACCCGCGTGGCGATCTTCGGCAGGAACTGCAGGATTGAGGGGAAAGGGATGCCTGGAAAAAGAGGAGCCGACGGCACTTCCGGCTTGACGCCCATCGGGCCATGCCGGGATGGCGTACCTGGAAGAAACGGGATACGAGGGCTGAGCGGGGGCCCGGGGGTGAACCTTTTTTTATATATTGATAAAATCCATTTAAACGGCAAATTAATTATCAATCTTGCGGGAGGCAATGGCGGTGACGGCGGCGACGGCGGACACGGCGGAAGCGGTAGCCCCGGCACGAATCAGTGCAACGGCGGTGATGGCGGCGCTGGCGGAAACGGTGGCGCGGGAGGTGATGGCGGCCGCGGTGGAACCTTGACCATTGGAGGAAGGGACGCAATTATTACCAAAGCTCTCATTGGAACCATTATCATCGTGAGAAATAACGGCGGTTCCTTTGGCTACGGCGGATTATCGGGGGCAGGAGGAGCAGAAGGGCTGGGACCTGGCAACAACGACGGCACGCCAGGACAAAGAGGTGAAGACGGAGCTTACGGGCGGCCAGGCGAAAGCGGAACCATTCTCTTTGAAGAACCATAGGGGAAATGAATAAACGGTGGATATTTAAAGAAATACCGCCCAGGGAAGAAGTTGAAAGACTGTCAAAGTTGCTGAACACGAATCCCTGGCTGACGGGTGTGCTGCTTCAGCGCGGCATTTCTGATTTTGACACTGCAAAAAGATTCTTCCGTCCATCGATTGACGACCTTCACGATCCTTTCCTGATGAAGGACATGGAGAAAGCGGTTCAGCGTCTCACCCGGGCGCTGGCCAGCGGCGAGAAAATCCTTCTCTACGGTGATTACGATGTCGATGGTACCACGGCCGTCTCGCTCGTCTACCGATACGTTCGAAAATTCTACCCCGATTGCGACGTCTATATTCCCGACCGGTATGCCGAAGGGTATGGGGTTTCCCTCGCCGGTGTGGAATATGCCGCCGCCAATGGGTATTCCCTTGTGATCGCATTAGACTGTGGGATTAAATCATCGGAGCTGGTACGACTCGCCTCTCAGAAAGGAGTTGATTTCATCATCTGCGACCATCACCTTCCGGGTGATCTGATACCCGAAGCCGTGGCTGTGCTTGATCCCAAGAGAGCGGATTGCACCTACCCATTCAAGGAGTTGAGCGGATGCGGTCTCGGCTTCAAGCTCATGCAGGCCTACGCCCGCCGGTACCGCGATGAAAGGGAGGTCATGGAATACCTCGATCTGGTCGCCGTCAGCATCGCCTCCGATGTCGTCCCGATTCTAGGCGAGAACCGCGTGCTCGCCTATTACGGCCTTAAGAAACTGAATGAGAACCCGATGCCCGGTCTCAAAGCCCTGAAAGACATAGCGGGGATCAAGAATGACCTGGATATCTCCGGGGTGGTATTTACGCTTGGGCCGCGCATTAATGCTGCAGGCAGGGTTGCCCACGCGAGAGCGGCAGTCGACTTGCTCATCGCCCAATCGGAAGAGGAAGCGAATTCACTGGCGGAAAAACTGAATCTGAAGAACGAGCTTCGAAAGGAATTCGATACTTCGATTACGGAGGAGGCGTTGGCCATGATCGAGCGCAATGATCAGGTTAAGGCATCGAAATCGACTGTTCTTTTTAAAAATACATGGCACAAGGGAGTAATTGGCATAGTTGCTGCAAGGTGTATTGAAAAATTTTACAGGCCAACAGTGATTTTGACAGAGTCGAACAACAAGATTACAGGATCGGCCAGAAGTGTGAATGGATTCGACCTTTACAGCGCGATCCTCAGCTGCAGCGACCTGCTGGAAAAGTTTGGCGGGCACAAATATGCCGCCGGGCTCACCCTGGACTCCAGCAATCTGGAGGCATTCCGCCTTCGTTTCGAAGAAGTTGTCTCTTCTACAATTACAGCCGACATGCTGACCCCTGTCATTGAAGTGGATTATACAATACCGCTGGCCGCCGTGAACTCAAAGTTTCTAAACGTGTTGAAACAAATGGGACCTTTCGGCCCGGAGAACCCACGACCGGTCTTTGAAGCCAGGAATCTGTTTGTCTTTAATTCCCTTTCGAGTTTTAAGGACCGGCACATAAAATTTCTGGTCGGTCAGGAAGGTGGGAATCAAGTGCTCCAGGCGGTGGGTTTTGAAATGGCGGAGTACTATGAGCCGGTTTCAAGCGGAGATAATTTCCGAATGGCTTTCACCGTGGAAGAGAATATTTACAACGGAACAACGTCGATCCAGCTGCGAATAAAGGACATTAAATTTGATTGAATGATACTACGGGCGGAGCACCTTTTTAAGAAATATAAATCGCGGATGGTCGTAAACGATATTTCCGTAGAAGTAAAGCAGGGAGAGATCGTCGGACTGCTTGGGCCGAACGGAGCCGGGAAGACAACAAGCTTCTATATGATCGTCGGGCTGATCAAACCGAACGATGGCAAGATCTTTCTTGAGGAAGAAGAGATCACTGCCCTGCCCATGTACCAGCGGGCGAAACGGGGCATTGGCTACCTGGCCCAGGAAGCTTCTGTCTTTCGGAAGTTGACCGTCGAAGAGAACATTCTGGCTGTGCTGGAGATGCGCCATTACTCAAAGCAGGCCAGAAAGGAAAAGACGGAGCAGCTTATTGAGGAGTTCAGTCTCCAGAAGGTGAGAAAGAATCAGGGCATGTCCTTGTCAGGGGGCGAACGCAGGCGAACGGAGATAGCCCGGGCGTTGGCGGTCGATCCGAAATTCGTCCTGCTTGACGAGCCTTTTGCGGGGGTGGATCCGATCGCGGTGGAGGAAATTCAGTCTATTGTCGCCAGGCTCAAGAACAAGAACATCGGCATACTCATCACCGATCACAACGTGGATGAAACGCTTTCCATCACCGACCGGGCGTATCTGATGGTAGACGGCAAGTTGTTCAAGGCAGGCACCGCTGAAGAGCTTGCCAACGACCCGTTGGTGAGAAAGGTATACCTTGGGCAGAATTTCAAGCTGCGGCGCGCAAACATCCAACCGCTGGCAAAACCATAGCGGTCAGTCCGGGATCAGGTCGCGAACTTCCTTCCATACGATTTCTGACTCATACCCTTTTTGTATGGCGTATTTAGAAAGCCGGTCGCGGGCGACGAAGACATTCTCCGCCTCAAGGCTGGAGGATTTCTCCTTTAGCAGTTGTTTGAGAACGCGCAGGTAATCCGTCTCATCGATTTCTTTCAACCCGATACGGATGCAATTACGGGATACGCCTTTTGCTTCCAGCGAATGGGCGATCTTGACGCGGCCCCATTTCTTGATCCGGAATTTGCCACCGGCAAAAGCTTTGGCAAACCGTTCTTCGTTCAAAAATCCGTCGGTGATCAGGTTGGCCAGCATTTCCTCCACCTCCGCGCGGTGAAGGCCATAGCCGTAAAGCTTGTTCTTCACCTCAAGGTGCGAGCGCTCCTGGTACGCGCAGTATCGTTGGATTCTCTCTTTAGCTTCCTGTGGTGTGAGGGTTTTCATGGAGCCGGAGATTACATCGGCCAACCGGATTATGAGGTCTTGACCAGTCCCTTGTTCCGCAGAATGCTTGACAAGAATTTTCGCTCATTTTCCGTGTTGAAGATCCTGAAGGGCAGGTGGATGAGCTGTGCCTTGTTGATGAACAATACAAAGTAATCCTTGCCGATATCGGCGCGTTTGACCTGGTCCCATTTTAGCGGCATGCCTTCGCGCGGATTTATTTTCATGATGATTTGCTGGCTGCTGATCTCGTAAGAAAATTTTTCGAAGAGCATCTTACCCTGCTCCAGTTGTGTAACACCATAGAACTGTATCCACCAAAACAGAAGGTAGAGGCCCAGCCCGACGACGGCGGCAATGAACCACCAGATACTTGGGATCCAGATATATCCCAAACAAATGAGAAAAGCGCCGGATGCAGCAATCCAGCCCTGTCGTCGCAGGATCTGTCGGAACGCCAGGCGGATATATGTTTTCTTTTCGAGCCTGTAGTTTTTGGTTTTAACGATCATAACTTTTTACATCCATGTTTTAATTCAGCGTGCCGTCGCTTTCAGACTGAGGTCGAGGCTTTTTACCGTATGCGTCACCTC
>DASVOT010000414.1:0-11202 GCA_036383235.1 Chryseosolibacter sp. | reverse complement strand
TTCGCCGTCAAGATTGGTTACCCTGACAAGTGGATCGACTATTCTTCACTAAAGGTGGATAAAGACCCTGAAAAATCTTCCTATTACCAGAACGTGATCAACGCCAATGTTTTCGAAGCGAAGAGACAGCTGGCCAAGCTGGGCAAACCGGTCGACAAGTCTGAGTGGGAGATGACGCCGCAGACGGTCAATGCCTATTACAATCCCCAGTTCAACGAGATTGTTTTCCCCGCGGCGATCCTTCAGCCTCCGTTCTACGACTATCGCGCAGACGAAGCGCTGAATTACGGCGGTATCGGAGCGGTGATCGGTCATGAGATCTCGCACGGCTTTGACGACCAGGGCGCGAAATTTGACGGCAACGGAAACCTGAAGAACTGGTTCACTGAAAGCGATCTGAAGAGATTTGAAGAAAAAGGAAAAAGTCTGGCTGCCCAGTTTGACGCATATGAGCCGCTGCCGGGCGTTCATGTGCAGGGCCAGTTTACCCTGGGTGAAAACATCGGCGACCTCGGCGGCATCACCGTGGCGTATGAAGGTCTTCAGCGTTATTTGAAGGAGCACGGAAGTCCCGGGCTTATCGACGGGTTGACGCCGGAACAGCGTTTCTTCATTTCCTGGGCGACTATCTGGAGGACCAAGTACCGCGACGAAGCGTTGCGCACGCAGATACTCACCAACCCCCATGCGCCGGGCATGTACCGCGCCAACGGCCCGCTGACGAACTTCACTCCGTTTTATGAAGCATTCAATGTAAAGGAGGGAGACAAAATGTACAGGCCGGAAACGGAAAGGGTCAGGATCTGGTAAGACCCGCGGAAAAAATAAGACGGATAATACGGAAAATCCCGGGTCACGCCGGGATTTTCTTTTCCACTACTTTTTTCAGGTTTCCGAGGATGGATTTCCATCCCTCTCTCGAGTGTTCGAGCGCCTTTTCATCCCTGGCCCCTTCCTGGGTAACCGTCATTCGCGTTTTGTTGTTATTGGCGGATAGCTCGTACGTTATAACAGCGTAATTCTCGGGCTTGTCTTCCAGCCCGGCGGAGAGGTACGTGTATTTCATCAATTTCTCTTTTTCAATTTCCAGGATCGTACCTTTTTCGTGATAAGGTTTTCCTTCCCAGACACCTTCAAATGTCAGCGCGCTTCCCTTTTTAAAGTCGGATTTCGCATTGGTGCCCCACATAAATTCTTTGATCGTTTCCACGTCGGTCAAAGCCTTCCAGACCCTGGCGGCGGGAGCGTCGATGGTTTCGGTTACGGTGAGTCTCAATTTTCTGTCCATGGCGATTGTGTTTAGGTTTGCTTTAAACAGTAATCCAAACTAAACGTATATCACTGACAACCTTATGTCAGGTGGTCTTGAACGGCGCTGGAAAATTTTCATCTCCATCACCGGCCATTGCCATTTTTTGTCAAGTTAATGGTTGTGCTGAAGGAATCAATCGCTGACATCTGATCGGTCGCCGCATTCCTCGGGAGCGCATAAAACGGCGACGAACGCCATAGCCGGGAATCCGCGACAGGGGGATCAACGATGGTGCGCGAAGCGCCGCTGTGGAGGCATAGAGTTACTGTTTCACCAGCCCCAGCATAAAGAATGATCGGCTGCCCGACGCTGCAGTCGCTCGTTTCCGCTTCGTGATATGGGCTTTGTAAAAGTCGTCGCTATTGCCATAGAACACATACACTTCATCGTCGGGATGGAAGACGTTGGCCTGTTCCCCGATTTGTACTCCTACCTCAATCTCATTGCCCGAGAGGAAGGACTTAAATGTTTTGACATCGTCTTTCTTGATCATTAAATAACTCATAACGCAGAACATGGTGTGTTCGATCCTTCATAAAAACACCGTGCCAACCGCGTGACGGCGGAAAAACCTTACCTTTAACCCAGGTTAGAAAATCCGTCTTACTGCCACTGGATGCGAAGGGCATGCGGAGCTTTTGGCGATCAGCCGTCGACGGAAAAAAATTTATTTCAAGGACCGGGATTGAAGCGGTAAGCCCTTTCGCAGGCGAAGGAAGGTGTAAGGCGCACAGGAAGTTAATTTTTGAAAACGTTTTTTTATCTTTATTTACACACTCATTGAATCTGATATGAAAAGCAAAAAAATGTGGATTGGCCTTGCGGTGCTTGCCCTGCTGGTGATCGCCGTTTTCCTGTACCTGAATAACCGCTCAAATGTATTGAGCCCTCCCGGCGAAGAAACGCTTACTTCAGGCGGGGTCACAGTGGCGGTCAAGTACAGCAGGCCTTCGGTACGTGGAAGAGTCATATTCGGTACGGAGGAGCAAAAGGCCTTGCAACCGTTTGGCAAATACTGGAGGCTGGGCGCCAATGAGGCGACGCAGATCACGTTCAGTCGGGATGTGCTATTCAACGGAAGTCCGGTGAAGGCCGGCACCTACAGGATGTACGCGGTCCCGGGGCCTGAATCTTTCGAAATTGTGTTGAACACAGAAGTGGGAAAGTCGGGAGCGACACCGCCTGACGAATCCAATGACGTGCTGCACACCAAAGTGCCGACGCAGCGCACGGCCAGCCCGGTGGAGCAATTTACCATCAGCCTCGCTCCGGAGGGCCAGGGCATCTCCATGGTGTTTGAATGGTCAGACACCCGTTTCGTGATACCGCTCCGGACGCAGGAGGGGGCGTGAAATTCTTTTTTGATGCCATGCCTGCGGGACAATGGACAATGGACAATAGTAGAGACAAGGCATGCCTTGTCTCTACCATTGGTCCGGACATATCGTTGGCGTTACGCTTGTGGTGGAAGGCAGGTGCGGATGAGGTTCAGGGCGGAAATTGAGGCGAGCCTGATGTTGATCAGGCGGTCTTTGGAAAGCTGAAGTTTTCGCGCGACGGTCCGATGCTCGTCCGCGTAAGCGATCCACACGGTTCCCACCGGTTTGTCGAGCGTTCCGCCTCCCGGTCCGGCGATGCCGCTGGTAGCCACTCCGATATCAGTATGGAATTCCTGGCGCACGCGGTTCGCCATTTCCCGGATAGTGGGTTCGCTCACGGCTCCGGCTTTGTCCAACGTTTCACGACTCACGCCCAGGTTGTTCACCTTGACTTCATTTGCATACGAGACCACGCTTCCCGCGAAGTAGTTCGAGCTGCCTGGCACGCTGGTGATCAGATGAGAAAGAAATCCTCCCGTGCAGCTTTCGGCGACCGAAAGGGTCAATTTCCTTTCGTTTAAGATCCTGCCGACGACGACCTCGAGGGGATCATCGCCAATGGTGAAACTATACTCGCCGGCCAGTGGTTTCAGTTTTTCGATGAGCGCGTCAATCTCGTTTTTCAATTCCGCGCCGCTGCCGATGGCGGTGAGCCGCAGCTTTACTTCGCCATATCCGGGTAAGTAGGCGAGGCGGATATGCGCGGGGAGCGACTTTTCCCAGGCGGAAATTTTTTCAGCCAGGAAGGATTCGCCGATCCCAACGGTTCTGATGACGGTGTGATGGATTGTGGGCGGGTTAAAATTTTCTTTCAGTTTCGGAATGACCCGTTCCGACATCATGCATTTCATTTCATGCGGCACTCCGGGCATTGAAACGAACACTTTGTTATTCCGCGAGAACCACATGCCCGGAGCGGTACCCATCCGGTTGGTGACCTTTTCACAGCAAGAGGGAAGGAATGCCTGCTGCCGGTTTATGTCGGTAAGCGCCCGTCCCCGGCTCGTGAAAAATTCGGTCACTTCCGCCAGCGCCTCTTCGTGGAGCCGGAGCTCGCAATTGAAATACTTCGCCAGGCAGGGCTTTGTGAGGTCGTCGCTGGTGGGTCCCAGTCCGCCGGTGATCAGGACAACATCCGAACGGTTTTCAGCTTCTCTGAAAGCATTCAGGATTTCTTCTTCCTCGTCTCCGACCGTGGTTTTGCGGATAACCTTGATCCCTGCGTCCGAGAGCGCCGCACTCATCCACTGGCTGTTGGTGTCGACGATTTGTCCGTACAGGAGCTCATCGCCGATGGTGAGCAATTCGGCAGTAATTATTTTCATGTTCAATGAGGCCACAAATGTACTTTAGTCTGATGAAGTTTAAAGCATCCGGGCAATTTTGTAGCTTTAAACGCGAATACCGTAAAAAAACAATGTAAAAACGCCCGGCGTGACTGTAATTTCCGAAATTGAAATCGCGCTGGCTTGTTTCGAAAACGGTAAATTCGTCCGCCTTTGAACTTACTTTCGATACAAAAAAACCATCGTTCTCAAACCGCAAAAATACACATGAAAAGAATATTCTTATTAGGGACATTCATTCTCGGCGCCTGCACCAGCGCACAGATCAACCAGGCCATCGGTGACGTGAACAAAACCCTCAATGGGTCGTCTTCCGCGCCTTTGACTACGGGAGAAGTTGTCCAGGGTTTAAAGGAGGCGTTGATCAAAGGCATCTCCACGGGATCAGACCTGGTGTCACAGGTGGATGGGTACTTTAAGAACCCCGAAATAAAAATCCCTTTTCCGCCCGATGTGAAAAGAGTGGAAGACCGTCTGCGGCAACTCGGGCTTGGAAATGAGGTGGACAAATTTGTGATGACGTTAAACCGCGGGGCCGAGGATGCCGCAAAGGAAGCCAAGCCCATCTTTATCGAAGCCATCAAATCCATGACCATTGAGGATGCCTGGTCTATTCTGAAAGGTGAGCAGGACGCCGCAACGCAGTACCTGAAGCGCACCACGTCGGGGCTGCTGAAAGAAAAGTTCAAGCCCGTGATCCAGACCTCGCTGGACAAGGTAAGCGCCACCCGGTATTACGGAGATATTGTCACCCGTTACAACCAGATCCCGTTTGTGCAGAAAGTAAATCCGGACCTCGATGATTACGCAACCGACCGGGCTATCGAGGGCCTGTTCCTCATGATCGCAAAAGAAGAAAAGAACATTCGTCAGAACCCGGTGGCCCGCACGACGGAGATCCTCAAACGCGTCTTCGGGTCACAGCAGTGACAGCGTTGCAAATGCCGGCGGAAAATCGCGGGCACTGTGCTCGCCTTTTTTAAAAACTCAGTCAGCTAACAGTTACGGTTATGGATGTTTTCGAAAAACACGAAGGGACTCTTAAAAGAGCAATTGAAGCGCTGCATAACCGGACTTTCTTTGCGGCGTTTCCCGAGCACCCGGCGCCTGCCGTCTATGGAGAAAATGCCGACGCGGAGGGCCAGCGAAAATTCAAGGACTCGCTGGGAAAAAAATTCGAAGGCCTGTTGCAGCAGAACCCGGAAGGGTGGGCGGGCGAAGAGGAATCTCCCTACCTGCAGGAGCCGCTGAAGATTCAGTATCCGCTGTTTTCGCCTGATACGCTCGTGGCGAGGGCCAAAGATTCTCTTCGGGAATGGCGTAAGGTCGGCGTGCGGCAACGCGCGGGCATTCTGCTTGAGTCGCTCGAACGGATCAAGGCCCGGTTCTTTGAGATCGCTTATGCGACGATGCACACCACGGGGCAGGGATACATGATGGCTTTTCAAGCTTCAGGTCCTCATGCAGCAGACCGGGCGTTGGAAGCCATTGCGGCGGGTTATGAAGAGCAACAGCGCTTTCCTTCGAGAGCGGTGTGGGATAAGCCCATGGGCAAGTACAACCTTCAGCTGGATAAAGAATGGCACGCCGTTCCGAAAGGAATATCACTGGTAATCGGTTGCTCCACCTTCCCCACCTGGAATTCGGTAACGGGAATATACGGAAGCCTCATAACCGGAAATACGGTTCTGGTCAAACCTCACCCGGGCGCCATTCTGCCCATAGCGATCGTGGTATCGGAGATCCAGCACGTTCTGAAGGAGAACAGACTGAGTCCGGATAGTTGTCAGCTCGCCGCCGACACGTTCGGCAACACCATCACCAGGCAACTGGCCGGGCACCCGGACGTGAAGCTCATCGACTTCACGGGAAATTCCGCATTCGGAAATTATCTGGAATCCCTCCCCGGAAAAACCGTCTTTACAGAAAAGACCGGCGTCAACCCGGTGATCGTCGATTCGGTCTCAGACGCCGATAAGGTTGCCGCGAACATTGCATTTTCCATCAGCTTGTACAGCGGGCAGATGTGCACGGCACCTCAGAACATTTTTATTCCGGAGACGGGTATCCGTGGACCGCAGGGCACGATCTCCTTTGATGCGTTCGCGGAGAAGGTGGTCAACAACATCCATTCGATCGTCGACAATCCGAAGGCCGGTCCATTTGTGCTCGGAGCCATTCAAAACCGGGCGACGTGCGAACGGTTGGCCGAGGCGGCGAAAATCAAAGGCAAGGTGTGGCTGAACTCCCGCCCGCTGGAAAATCCCATGTTCAAAAATGCGCGTGTATTCACACCGTTGGTGGTAGAGGTGGATGTCGCCAGCACAGACGTGTACGGACATGAGATGTTCGGGCCGATCGCCTTCCTGATTAAAACCAAGGACACCGCGCATTCCATCGCCCTTGCCCGGGAGATGGCGCAGCACCACGGGGCGATATCCTGCGGCGCGTACACCACCGATCCGTCGGTGAGAGAGCGGATCGCCGACGAGATGGCGCAGGCGGCGACGCCTGTCTCCTTCAACTTCACGGGTGGAATTTATATGAATCAGAATGCCGCCTTTTCCGATTTTCACGTCACTGGCGGAAACCCCGCCGGCAACGCGTCATTCACGAACCCGGAGTACGTCACCAGGCGATTTACCTGGGTGGGCCATCGCGAGCCTGTTGCGAAAGCCTGAGCGTGACCCAGGGTGTCCGGAATGAAATCGTTCAGTCTGAAACCGCTCCTTACCTCACCTCCACTTTACGGATGATCGCGGAGAATATCGAAGGGAAGAATCTTTTCAGGTAGACACCGAACACTTCCTTTCCACCGATGTAGACTTCCTGTTTTCTTTTGCTGATGGCTGCGACGATCTTGCGGGCCGCCCGTCGAACGGGCATGCGCGGCGATTTTGCTGCCTGCGGTTTGCTGGCGGATGCGGAGGCGGTGACCGACGAGAGCGGCAGGGAGGTTTGTATGAACCCGGGGCAGATCATCGTGACCGTGACGTGGTCGTGGTGGTGCTCGGCGCGCAGGGAATCGAAGAATCCGTGGAGGGCGTGTTTACTCGCCGCATAGGCCGACCGGTATGGTGTGCCGAATATGCCGGTGACGCTGCTGATGTTCACAAAATGCCCGCGCTGTTTCGACACAAAATGGGGCAGTAAATATTTTGCGAGGGCGATGGCGCCGAAGTAATTTATTTCCATCACCTTCCGGTCTGCCTCCAGCGGCGTGTCGGATATCCTGCTTCCAAGGCGAATTCCGCCGTTGTTGATCAGGATGTCGATGCCCCCAAAGAGTTGCAGGGCCGCCTGCACACAAAGTTTCAGCGTATCGGATTTTTCAAGGTCGAGCGGAAGAATCCGGATGTCGGCCTGTACAGCCGGCGGACAATTTCCCTTTACCCGCTCGAGCTCTTTCTTGCGCCGCGCGGAAAGAATGAGCTTTGTTTTCTTCCTCGAAAGTTCATAAACGAGCGCCTCGCCGATCCCGGAGGAAGCCCCGGTGATCCAGATAACTTTATTGGTCAGGTATGACATAGCCTACGGGTTCACCCGGTCGTACACCACAATGTCGAAGGGGTATGGGTGGCGCGCATCGCGCGGGTGATGTTTGCGGCGGGTCTCTTTCCATTCAGCTTTTCTGATTTCAGGGAAATACGTGTCCCCTTCCACGACTGCGTCGATCTCCGTCAGGTAAAGCCGTGTGGTGAACGGCATCGCCAGCTGGTAGATCTCCGCGCCCCCGATGATGAAACACTCTTCTTCCGCATTCTGCTTGGCCACCTCCAGCGCGCGGTCAATATCGTTCAGCACTATGCAGCCCGGCGCCCTGAAGTTTTTCTGACGCGTAATGACGATGTTCGTGCGGTCGGGAAGCGGCTTGTATTTGTCAAGGAGGGAGTCGTAGTTCTTGCGTCCCATGATCACGTGGTGTCCCTTCGTGGTCTCCATGAAGAATCGCATATCGTCAGGCAGGCGCCAGGGCAGGTCATTGTTCTTTCCAATGACCCGGTTCTTCGAGAGCGCGGCGATGGCTGATACGATCATGTTGCTGGTTCGGTGTTAAAGTTTGTTTCCTTTGAAAAAGTCCTGAATGGTCATCCGTTTCTTTCCTTCCGGCTGGATTTCATCCGCGGAGATCCAGCCGTCGCCCGTTTTAAAGTAAAGATAATTTTTATTGTCTGTGATCCATTCTCCGGCATGCTTGGATCGTTCATTTTTATCCGCCAGGGAGGTTCTGAAGATCTTGTATAGTTTACCGTGGAGGGTCGTCCATGCGGCAGGGTAAGGACTTAACCCGCGAACAAAATTTCTGATCTCTTTTGCCGGGCGGTCCCACCGGATCTCACAGGTCTCCCTGAATATTTTCGGGGCGTGCTTGAGTTTGCCGGTTCCAGGTTGCGGCACCGACGGGTAGTTGCCTGACTGGATGGCCAGCACTGTTTTCAGCACCAGGCCAGCGCCCTTATGCATCAGTCGCTCATAGAGCATTCCAGCATCATCGTCTTCACCGATGGGCTCCTTTTCCTGGAAGATGATGCGACCGGTGTCGATGTCATGGGTGAGAAAGAATGTCGTCACACCGGTTTCTTTTTCGCCGTTGATGATGGCCCAGTTGATCGGGGCGGCGCCGCGGTATTGCGGCAGGAGAGAGGCGTGGAGGTTGAAGGTTCCCAGCCGGGGCATTTTCCACACCGCTTCAGGAAGCATGCGGAAGGCGACGACCACCTGAAGGTCTGCCTCGTAGCCCCTCAGTTCTTCGAGGAATTCGGGTGATTTCAGCTTCTCGGGCTGCAGCACCGGGATGTTGTGTTGAAGGGCGCAGTCCTTCACGGGAGAGGAAACGATCTTCTGTCCGCGCCCCTGTGGTTTGTCGGGGGCGGTGACGACTGCCACCACATTCATTTTGTTCTGAACGAGTATTTCAAGGCTGGGCACTGCAAACTCCGGCGTACCCATAAAGACGATTTTCAAAGGCTCCATCATTCTTTTCGACAGTGCAAATATGGGAATTTAGATCATCAATGCGTCGGACTGGCAGTGCGTCGCACGGATTATTTCCTGAACCGGATCATCTCCATCAATCTTTTGTCAAACAAAATTGTGCGCGGCTCTTTTGCTTTTACTTTTTTTATCAGCGGATGCGCGGGATTGATGAGATAGTTGAACGAATCGGAAATGAGCGCGGACGGCACTTTCATGAGCAGGTGTTTGCCTTCCTTTACAAAGGTGTCTCCTGCCTGCTGCGAGAGGTTGATGTCGCTGTACCATGTTCTGGGCAACGTGGGTGTGAAGACTTCTGCATCGTCGGGGAGGTCAATCGGGATCATCACGTAGTCTTTGCTGATCTGGTCCAGGGGAATTCTCAGGGCCACTTCGAACGCGGCGAGCACGTTATTTTCGGCTGCGTAGATCAGGCGGGTTCCGGGTGTGTTCCAGCGTCCGCCGTGCAGGTAGGAACCGGTGCCGGTGAGGTCGCGCGCCCATTTCAGGAGACAGCATCGAAAGACGGTCATACCAGGATGCCGTGTTCGATCCTTCCTAAAATGTTCAGCAGCTGATCAATGCCTTTTCGCGTATGAATGCGCTGGACGGGCTTGTCGCCGCCAAGGTCTACGGATGGCCGGTTGAGCCATTCGTTGAAATTTTCGAAGGAATCAAAAAGCTCTTTTCCCTTTGCATAGAGCTCGGCAAGGTGGATCAGCCGGTCAGAGACGTACAAGCGTAGTCGTTCGTTTGGTTTGTAATTGTCCAGGGTACGCCGCGTCACATCCAGGTAGGAAAAGAGGCGCTGCTCGTCGAGGTTGATCTTTTTCATGAAGATCACCAGCGCCTGCTTGGGGAGGCCTTCTTCGGCCAGGTGATCGAGGTCCTTGCCGCTGCCAAGTATCTTGTTGCCGCCTAAAAGCTGCCGGATCTGATTTTCAGCCATGTGTTTGAAAAATTTCTATAAAGATAACGAAAAATTTCCAAGTCCGGTTTCGTTCGGCCGCCTGCCACTGGCCGGGGCGACCTGAACCAGCCCGGTAAAAAGGTTGTTTCTTTATGAGATGATTGGGAAGGCGGGCATTTACTGCGTCAGGTCGTGTGCCCTATGGAGAGATAGCCGCCATTAACAGCGGTCCAAAACGGAGTCGCAGACCGATGCCGATTTCCTTGCTATCCCCCTCGCACAGGGAAGTCCACTACTTTTTCATTACATTGATTATATTTGCATTCATGAAACAGCGTACATACAGGGTGCTTTTAAATAAAGAACCGGAAGGTGGTTATACTGCGCAAGTGCCCATGCTTCCAGGGTGTATTACCTACGGCGAAAATTTGGATGAAGCTATTGTAAATGTTAAAGAAGCAATTGAGGTTTATATCGAGAGTTTGCATGCCCACAATGAACCGGTGCCTACCGAAGAAAACACGTTCGAATATTCCATTTCAGTTTCCGCTTGACGAAAACGCCATCTTATACTGCAAAGGAGATTATAAAAATTCTTGAGAGACGAGGCTTCGTCCTGGATAGAGCAAAAGGAAGTCATTGCGTTTACCGGATGTCGGACGGCTCAAAGCGGGTTATTGTTCCCATGCACAATCGCGACCTTCCCAAAGGAACTTTTCATTCCATTCTCAAACAGGCCGGTATCGATAAAAAGGACTTATAATAATATCGTTAATTCCGCAAGTCAGCGGGCCGCACAGATTAAACGGTGGCCGGAATGTTGGTATGCGTGGATGTCCTCGGCAATCAGTCCCGCAGGCTTTTGCGCATGTATTTGGAACAAACCGGGCACTTTCTCCAGTCATGTCCCCGTGCAGGGCAGTACTTCCTGCCGAAGTAGATGATCTGCAGGTGGGCTTTATCCCATTTTTCCTGCGGTATCAGGCGTTTCAGGTCGCGTTCCGTTTGCTCGACACTCTTTCCGCTTGACAGACCCCAGCGGTAAGCAAGTCTGTGGATATGCGTGTCGACGGGGAATGCCGGCATGCCGAAGACCTGGGTCATGATGACCGAAGCGGTTTTATGCCCGACGCCCGGCAGCTGCTCGAGCGCTTCGAAATTATCGGGGACTTTTCCATTGTATTTTTCCACCAGGATCTGTGAGAGCTTGCTGATCGCCTTGGCTTTCGCGGGCGACAATCCACACGGCTTGATGATCGTTCGGATCTCGTCCACCGGCAG
>DASVOT010000413.1:0-2325 GCA_036383235.1 Chryseosolibacter sp. | reverse complement strand
CAACCTGTCCGGTCAAAATGTAATCATTGTCGGGTTGTTCCCGGCCACCTCCGGCAAAACGCTCTATAACCTCATGGCTATTTTGCAAGACGCGAGCCCGGAACAAACGGTGATCGTTGCCGACTTCGGATGCAAGGCGTTTGCCCCTTATGTTTCCCGTTTTGCTGCCGTCATAACTGCCTACACCGACACGAAAGACGTCGTCGGCATGGTGCCCCAGGTAATTTTCGGAGGACTTGCAGGCAGGGGCACGCTGCCCGTGCGCTACGGAGACCTCGCTTCCGGGACGGGAGTTCATACGCCATCACTCCGGCGGCTGACATACTCCTTTCCGGAAGATGCCGGGCTCGATGGGTCAACCCTTGACCGGATTGCTGCAATTGCCCAGGAGGCGATCTCCTCCGGGTCCACCCCCGGATGCTATGTGCTGGTGGCAAAAGACGGCAAAGTGATCTATGACCAGGGTTTTGGTTACCTCACCTACGAGAATGAGCATCCGGTGACGGACGAAACCCTCTACGACCTGGCATCCCTCACCAAGGTCACAGCCACGTTGCAAACCGTGATGTTTATGCAGGAGCATGGGCTTATTGACATCAACAAAAAACTATCGGTATACCTGCCGGAGCTTAAAGGAACAAACAAGAAAGATATCACCATCGTCGACGTTCTGACACACCAGGCCGGCCTCACCCCTTTTGTCCCCCTGTGGCCTCTCACCGTAGAAGGTCCCCGCTTCCTTCCCATGCCGATGTACTACAGTTCGCAACAAAGCCTGACCTATCCGCTGCAGATCGCCCCCGCGCTGTTTGGGTCACCCATTCTCAAGGACTCGGTGTGGTCCTGGATTACCGAATCGAAGATGCTGGATAAACCGCCGCGCACTCCGTACTCCTATCGGTACAGCGACCTTGGATTCATGATGTTTAAACAGCTGGCCGAAAGGACATTGAATCAGCCTATGGAGGAATTTCTTCAACAGAATTTCTACGAACCCCTTGGTGCGTATAGCCTGGGATATAATCCACTGCACCGCTTCACCCCGGAAAAAATCGCTCCTACCGAAATGGATACCCTTTTCAGGCACGGGCTCGTGCTGGGCACAGTGCACGACGAACGAGCCGCCATGCTGGGGGGCGTGAGCGGACATGCCGGGTTATTCGGTACCGCCAACGATTTATCAAAACTTGGCCAGATGCTGTTACAGAATGGTACCTACGGTGGTTTGCAGTATTACAAACCGGAAACCATCAGCCTCTTTACAGCTAAACAATACGCCTCCAGCCGGCGAGGTCTGGGCTGGGATAAACCTGTGCAGGGTGACTGGAACAGCCCGACTTCTATTTATGCATCCCCCCGCACGTTCGGCCATACCGGTTTCACCGGCACCTGCCTATGGGTCGACCCTGAATTCAACCTGGTTTACATTTTCCTGTCAAACCGGGTGTTCCCCGATCGAAATGATAAACTTATCCAGACGAATATCCGTTCTCGGATACAGGATGTTATTTACAAATCGATATTTAACTTCTGCAGGAGTTATGGAAATGCCGATTCTACCGAAATTGGCCATCGCTGAAAATATTTCGGTGGCTTTTACGACTCCCTTTTCAAAACCTTTTGGGCGTTTGCCCGCTGACCATTAACCCAACATTCCAGTGGATGAGAAAAAAATCGGAATAGTATGTTACCCAACATTCGGCGGAAGCGGGGTGGTGGCAACTGAATTGGGAAAATCCCTGGCCAAGGAAGGGCACCAGGTGCACTTTATTACCTATTCGCAGCCGACCCGGCTGGATTTTCTAAATGAAAATCTTTACTACCACGAAGTAAATACCCGGTCGTATCCGCTCTTTGAATACGCTCCCTATGAGCTTGCGCTGGCCAGCAAGATGGTAAGCGTGGTAAAAAATGAAAGGCTGGATTTACTTCACGTTCATTACGCCATTCCGCATGCGTCGGCCGCCTACATGGCGAAGCAGATTTTGAAAACGCAAGGTATCATTATTCCCGTGGTCACTACCCTTCACGGAACCGATATCACCCTCGTAGGAAAAGACCCCACCTATGAGCCTGTCGTCACCTTTAGCATCAATCAGTCTGACGGGGTGACGGCCGTTTCGCTCGACCTGCGAAAAGAAACGTATCACTCGTTCAAGATTACCAATGAGATCGAGGTCATCCCGAACTTTATCGACCTTGAAAAATTCAAGAAGCAGAAGAAAGACCATTTTAAAAAGGCCATCTGCCCGCATGGCGAGTCCCTGATCGTCCACACTTCCAACTTTCGTCCGGTTAAACGTGTCCTTGATGCAGTGAGGATCT
>DASVOT010000412.1:0-3764 GCA_036383235.1 Chryseosolibacter sp. | reverse complement strand
CCCGGAGAAAATCGCCTGCCGGTGAGATGATAGCCAAATGAAATTTCATTGGTCGTGTTAAGGGAGTACGACAGATCGTTCTTGAAACTGTATTCCTGCAGGTTTGAGATCCAACGGAAGCCCTGCACGGGATCGGTCAGATGAAGGCTGTAGTCGAAATTGCTGGCGATGAGGGAAGTGTTGGAAAAAAGCCGGTCGCTGAATAGGTGGTTCCACCGAAACGTGCCGGTCATGTTTCCCCATTCGAAACCAAACTTATCGTCGAAATTGAAAACATCCCTTCCCGTATAAAAGGCAACAAAAAAGCGGTTTCGGTTGTTGGATTTCCAGTTGACCTTGGCGTTTACATCGTAGAAGTGCACGAGGTTCTTCTCCTGCGCAGCCTTTAGAATGAAATCCACGTACGAGCGCCGAGCCGAAACGATGAATGAGCTCTTGTCGCTGACGATAGGTCCTTCGATGGCGAGCCTGCTGGCCATCGTTCCGATTCCACCGTTCACTTCGAAATTTTTATTGTTTCCGTCTTTTGTCCTGACTTCAAGGATCGACGAAAGGCGGCCTCCAAACCTGGCGGGAATGCCGCCCTTGTACAATTCCGAATCCTTGATGACGTCGGCATTAAAGACGGAAAACAACCCGAACAGGTGCGAAGGATCGTAAACCGGCGCCTCATCGATGAGGATGAGGTTCTGGTCGGCGCTTCCACCCCTGACAAAAAAGCTGGAGTTACCTTCACCGGCAGTGATCACGCCGGGCAACATCTGAATATTTTTGATGATGTCGATTTCGCCGAACAGTGCGGGCAGTTTCCTTACCTGGTTCATGTTCAACGCGTGCTTGCTCATCTGAACGGCAACCACATTCTCGTCAAGCGGCTTTTCGTCGATCACAATCTCCTGCATGACCCTGGCGTCTGTCTGCATCGCCACATTCAGGCTGACGTCGGCGCTCAGGTCGAGGGTCCTCACCTCCTCCTTGTACCCGACATATGAGAATCTCACTTCATATCTTCCACGCGGCACTGTCAGCGCATAGAATCCGTAGTCATTGGTAATGGTACCGGCTTGAAGCGACGGTATATAAATGGTCACTCCCAGGAGCTCCTCGCCATTGGCCGCGTCTTTGACATATCCGTTGAGGGTGACTTTCTCCTGCGACCACGCTTTGGAAAGAAAGAAAAGACAAAAGATGAGTAACAGATTCCTCTTCATGGATACATTGAATTACAGTGATGCGATGAGTGTCTTCACAGTCCCCTCTTTTTCCAGAAGGATTATGCGAGAACATACCTACAGACGCAAACCGGCGGAAATGGTTACCTTTGTGCCCGGATAACCAGGCAAGAATACTCCATGATCAGGAAAATCAAAGAATTATATAAAGAATTCAAACCATATGTAAGAGTCGACCTCATTATGTACGGCGTAATGATCCTGCTGATCGTTCTCTACCTCATCATCAGCCTGGTGATTTAACAATCGATTGCCCGACGCGCCGGCGAACACCTGCAACTTAAAGCAGGATCTCGGCCACGTTCTCTTTTATTTTTGCAGCAAGCTCATCGGTCGGCAG
Source organism: Chryseosolibacter sp. (assembly GCA_036383235.1). Classification (GTDB taxonomy): domain Bacteria; phylum Bacteroidota; class Bacteroidia; order Cytophagales; family Cyclobacteriaceae; genus Chryseosolibacter. The sequence goes on along the minus strand of DASVOT010000412.1, from coordinate 2,192 downwards.
GTCATTCTGATCTTTTCCGAACGGATCTTCAATTTCCTCGGCGATCAGCTCCACGCTCATCAGTATAAAGGTGATCAGTAAAACGATGGGAATGGTGAAATAACCGGAATCGGTGACAAAGCCCAGCGGCAAGGTCACGATGTAAATAAAGATAAACTTCTTAATATACATCATATAAGAATACGGGATGGGCGTATACCGTATCCGCTCGCACGCTCCCATGATGTCGATCAGGTCGGTGAGTTCCTTGTCGAGGTTGAAAAAATGTTCTCCCTTCAGGTCGCCGTTATGGAACATCGCGTTGACCCGTTCATACAGCATGGCAGAGATCCGGTTAGGCTTGTGTTTATAGGGCTTCAGTTCTTCGATAAACGTTTCTGAAACCGGGTCAAGGTCCTGCAGGAGCACGCCTTTGCGCAGATTGTCTTTGGTAGCATAAACAAAATTCGCTATCATCTTTGCGAACCATTCACGCTGCTCGTGGTTCTCCTTACTTACATAGGCATTGAGTTTCAAGGCGAGGTTTCGGGTGCTGTTCACCAGCCTGCCCCACAATTTCCTTCCTTCCCACCAGCGGTCATATGCCGAATTCGTGCGGAAAACTAAAAACAAGCCAAGCACAATCCCCAGAATGGAATGCATGGCAATCGAGGGGTGAAAGTATACGCCGGGAAGCTTGAAGTAGTCGATGATGAGGTAACAGACCACCGCAGAGTAAATGCCGACAGAGATCAACGTGGGGGTCAGCGTCTTCATCACCTGCCGGCTATACGAATGGAAGATCAGGTGAATCCAGGTTTTGGGATTATATTTAACCATGCCGCAGATTTGTGGCGCAAATTAACTCAAAAAAAACTTCTGCCGGTTAAAGCCTCAAAAAACCTTTCGAACCCAGACAAACTCACGGGAAAAACCCGATAAACATTGACCTGTTAAATGAATAAGGCGTACCTTTGACCATCTTTATCCACTATGAAAAAGTTTATTCCGCTCCATACTCTCCCCGCTCTGATGCTTGCGTTGTTTTGCCATGTTGCTGCGGCGCAGGATTACCTGTTGACCAACCGCGGAGATTCCCTTGCCGGCGAGATACGTCCGCTGCTCTATGGCCCGCAGAAAAAAGTTCAGGTTATTTCTCCTGATAAGGGCAAAACCACATTTTCGCTTTTTGAGGTTCGCGAATACTCGCTCGGGGGCGAGCTCTTTCGCCCGGTCAAGGCCGATAACGGGTACGTATTTATGAAACTCCTTCAGCCCGGTTATCTCTCCGTGTACGCGTTTCAGCAGGAAAACCAGGCCAGGTTCGATGGTTTGTTCCTGAAAAAAATGGATGGCGCCCAATTGGTTGTGCCGAACCTCGGTTTCAAAAAATATGTAGGCCAATTTCTGGAAGACTGCCCCTCGGTCGTCCAAAAGATCAAAGACGGCGAACTCGGCAAAAAGAATTTAATGGAGCTTGTCACCCTCTATAACGCCTGCGTCAGCGAACGCACCATCGATCACAGGCAGGTGATTGCCCGCATCGACGACGAAAATCAAAAAGTCAGCCTCTGGGATTCGCTGGAAGAAAAAGTAAGAGCCAGGGACTTCGCTGAAAAAACGAACGCGCTGGAAATGATCGGGGAGATCAAAAACAAGATCCGGCAAGAGGAGAAGATACCCAACTTTCTCATCGAAGGATTGAAGAACTCCCTCGAGGGCGCAGGACTGTCGGATGAGCTTAACGCAGCCATCGGAGAAACAAAGAATTGATCGTCCGTCCGCGCGTCTCCAGCGCGCCTCTCCCCACTTTCTGAGACAGACGGCGACTCAGCGGGCAAATTCCGATTTCGGGATCCCTCACGGAAGGTCAGGACGCTCCGCCCATGCTGATGAAGCATCATAGAATATTTTTCCGCCGCTCACTTTTAGCGGCGACGGGATGTTGTTCTCGTATATGGCTCCTGTACCCAGGCCCTGCGGAAGTGAGGGACTGTAATTGGCGGTGAACTGGCAGATCGCATTCAGGCCGATGCTGGACTCAAGGGCGGACGTGATCCACCATCCGATGTTTAACTCGGCGGCTATGCGGATCCATTCTTCACAGCCGGAAATACCTCCGTGCAGCGAAGGTTTCAACACAATGAAACGCGGCTTCAGTTTTTTCAGCAAGCCGGCCTTGTCCGCGGAGCCTTCGACCCCGATGAGCTCTT
>DASVOT010000411.1:0-3097 GCA_036383235.1 Chryseosolibacter sp. | reverse complement strand
ACTGGCTACCATTTATTACGGCGACATCGATCCCGACTTCGACGATGGATTCAAGAATGGTGTGCATCCCTTGTTCTATAAGAGCGGGCAAACGAAGCCTGCGGCTGACGAATGGGGCTCGATCGCCGCCTGGGCGTGGGGACTAAGCCGCGCCCTGGACTACCTTGAAACCGACCCGGATATCGATGCCAGACATGTTGCCGTCATGGGCCACTCCAGGCTTGGCAAAGCGTCACTTTGGGCAGGCGCTGAAGATGAGCGCTTCGCCGTTGTCATTTCCAATGACTCGGGATGTGGAGGCGCGGCGCTTTCCAAGAGAATTTTCGGTGAGACCGTCCAAAGCATCAACAAGAGTTTCCCCCATTGGTTTTGCGACAACTTCAATAAATACAGCAACAATGAAGCGGCCCTGCCAATGGATCAGCACATGCTGCTTGCACTGATCGCCCCGCGACCGCTCTATGTCGCGAGCGCCCAGGACGACCAGTGGGCAGACCCGTACGGCGAATTCCTCTCGGCAAAACTCGCAACACCCGTTTATAAATTGCTGGGAAAGGAAGGCCTCCCGGCGGAAGATATGCCTGCCATACACAAGCCGGTCATGGGAACCATCGGCTATCACATCCGCGCGGGCAAGCACGATGTCACCGACTACGACTGGGAACGGTTCATGGATTTCGCCGACAAGGTGTGGGCCAATTGACGCCGGGGGCGGGCTCTTCAAACGAAACCTCGCCGCCGGGAACTTTAGAAAGCCGTCGTTGATTATTTTCATGGAGCATCCGTTCCACCATAACTATGGAGTACAAAGATTATTATCAGGTTCTAGGCGTCGCGAAGAAGGCAAGTCAGGATGAAATAAAAAAAGCTTACCGCAAGCTCGCGGTCAAATACCATCCTGACAAAAACCCGGGAGTGAAAAGCGCAGAAGACAAATTCAAGGAAATATCGGAAGCATACGAAGTTTTAGGAGACCCCGAAAAAAGAAAACAATACGATACGCTCGGCGCGAACTGGAAACAGTACCAGCAGGGTGGATTCAACCAGGGGCCGTACGCAGGCGGCGCGCGCAGCCGGACGTATTCTTACGGAAGTCCGGACGAAGGCGACTTCTTTGGAGGTTCCGGCTTTTCCGATTTTTTCGAATCGTTCTTCGGCCGCGGTCGAGGTGCCAGTCCGTTTGGCCATGCCGGCTTTGAATATCCCCCCAGCGACCTCGCCGGAGAGATCCTGATCACCCTTGAAGAAGCATATCACGGCACTGAACGCATTGTCGATGTCGGCGGCGAAAGGATCAAAGTCAAAATTAAACCCGGCGCCTACGAGGGGCTGACGCTGAGAGCAAAAGGCAAAGGACAAAAAAGTCCCTCAGGGAAAGCGGGTGACCTGCATTTGACCATCGCCGTACAACCACATCCTGTATACCAGCGCAAGGGAGACGACCTGCACATGGAAGCGCCGGTCGATTTGTTTACGGCGCTTCTCGGAGGAAAGCAGGAAGTGGCCACGCTCTCGGGAAAGATAAACATCTCTTTGAAGGAAGGAACGCAAAATGGCAGTGTCGTCCGGCTAAAAGGAAAAGGCATGCCGGTCTATGGCAAGGCGGGTCAGCATGGAGACCTGTATATGAAGCTGGCCGTGAAATTGCCGGAGCATCTCAGCCCGCACCAAAAAGACATACTCCATAAATTAAGAACTGACATGGAGCATCGGTAACGATTCGCTGCCCGCCACCCGGCTCCGACGGTTTAAAACGCTCCCGGTCTGAATTTTTCCTTACATCCGTGGCGATTTCATTGCCTTAACGGTAGGCACATTCTAAATAATTCTCATACTTTTGGCTCCGGATTGGCCCGACTTTCAGGGACCTTTCTCCGGAGGGAAGCAGGCGACACTGCGCGCAGCGCAACAGCCTTATATCCATTGTATTGGAGGATCCCTCCCGCAGACACTAACGTACAAATTTACCTGAGCCAAAGCCAGCCGAGATGATTCGAATAGACTTCTCCCTTAAAGCGTCAGACCTCAATCAAAAGCTTCTCAGATTCTGGGAACTTTCGGATGCGAAAATCACCCTTATTGAAAAAAATTACGATGCAGCTAAGGGGTCACCCGTGTTTACGGTCGAAGGAAAGTACACCACCCGTGGCTGGACCGAATGGACACAAGGGTTCCAGTACGGCTCCGCCATCCTTCAGTACGACGTCACCGGCGCCCGCGAGCTTCTGGAGCTCGGCAGGAGAAAGACCCTCGAGGTGATGGCTCCCCACGTGAGCCATATTGGCGTGCACGATCACGGCTTTAACAACGTGAGCACGTACGGCAATCTGCTCAGGCTGATGAAGGAAGGGAAGATCCCGCCGAATGAATGGGAAAAGAGCTTCTATGAGCTGGCGTTAAAGATCTCAGGTGCCGTACAGGCCAGCCGTTGGACAGCAATAAAGGATGGCGGCTTCATCCATTCGTTCAACGGCCCTCATTCGCTGTTCGTGGACACGATGCGCAGCTGCCGCGCGCTCGTCCTCGGCCATGCGCTCGGCCATGTTTTCCAGGGCGAAGGCGACGTGAAGATCAGCCTGCTTGAAAGGGCAATCCAGCACATGCAAGCGACCGCCCGGTACGCGATCTTTTACGGCGAAGGCCGCGACTCTTACGACGTGTGGGGCCGCACGGCGCATGAAAGTGTCTTTAACATAAAAGACGGAAATTTCCGATGCCCGAATTCACAACAGGGCTACTCCGGCTTCACTACCTGGACCCGGGGACTGGCCTGGGCCATGTGCGGCTATGCCGAAGAGCTGGAATGGCTTCAAACCTGCAACGCCGCAAGCCTCGACCCGGTTGGCGAAAAAGATGCGATCACCGCCTTTATGCTGAAGGCGGCAAAAGCCACCTGCGATTTTTATATCGACCACTCTCCCGCAGACGGCATACCCTACTGGGATACAGGAGCCCCCCGGCTCCACCACATCAACGATCACCTCGGCAAACCTGCCGACCCTTACAACGACTTTGAGCCCGTAGACAGTTCTGCCGCCGCCATCGGCGCACAGGGACTGCTCCGGTTGGGAAAATATCTGGAAAGATCGGATGCCGA
>DASVOT010000410.1:0-2586 GCA_036383235.1 Chryseosolibacter sp. | reverse complement strand
CGACCTCAACCTTCTCCAGGAAAAGATCATTGATCTCGTCGGCCGGCACAGGGTCGATGCGCATGAGCTCGCCAATAATTTCCGGAGCGCTTCTGAGATCGTGCAGTTCAACAACGCCCTGTTTAAAAGCGCGTCGCAGGTATTGTCTCTTCAGGCCGGAATCCCGCTCCCCCTGCACGCTTATTCCGACGTGGAGCAGATGGTCTCCAGCGGGAGGAGTGGTTTTGTGGACATCCGATTCCTGCGCGAGGAACCGCTGACCGGCAATGGAGAAGAAAACGGGCCGTGGCAATCCTGGAAGGAGGCCGCGCTCGCGCAGCTTCCCCTGATGCTGGAAAACCTTCAGGCGCGCGGAGTGGAATTGAAGGACATTGCGGTCCTCGTGAGAAAGAATGACGAAGGGCAAAAGATCGCCGCGTGGCTTTTGCAATACAAGAATTCCGCAAAGGCGAAACCGGAGTGCCGTTACGATGTCGTTTCCAACGAATCCCTCCGCATTGACGGGGCCGGGACGGTCAACTTGCTGCTGGGCGCCATGCGTTATCTGCTGAATGCCGACGACTCCATCGCCCGCGCGCAGCTGGGATACGAATTCGCCAGGCTGCACGAGCCTGAACGAGACTTGTCGGACGTCTTTGCTGTCAGTAACCAGGCCGTCTTTGAAAATAACCTTCCTTCCGCTTTCACCAAAGAGAAGCTGGCATTGAAGAAACTTCCCCTGATCGAGCTGACCGAAACGCTGATCGACATTTTCAGGCTGGGCACGGTCTCCGGGGAGCTGGTTTATCTCCAGGCTTTCCAGGACCTGGTGCTTGAATTCGGCAACCGCGAGCGAAATGACCTCGGCGCTTTTCTCGAGTGGTGGGAAGCGAACAGGAATAAAAAGAGCATTCAAATCTCCGGTGAAGTAAACGCGGTCCAAATCCTTACCATCCACAAATCCAAAGGACTCCAGTTTAAATATGTGATCATTCCCTTTTGCTCCTGGTCACTTGACCATGAGAAATGGCAGGCTCCAAGTCTTTGGGTAAAATCCGATGTGCCGCCGTTCGGCGAGGCAGGCTATTTGCCCGTCAAATATTCCAGGACTCTTGAGGAAACTTTCTTTTCCGATTTTTATTCCGCCGAACGCGCGAAGATCTGCCTCGACAACCTCAACCTTCTCTACGTAGCCTTCACCCGCGCAGAATCCGGAATGATGGTGTTCGCGCCTTCCATTGACACGCGGGCCGCCAAAAACAGCATCGCTGAGGTGTTGTACCAAAGCATTCAGGCAAACGCAGCGCTGCTGAAATACTGGAATGCGGACGATCTCGCCTTGCGGTCAGGTGACGTACACGCGGACCCCAGGGGAGAACAAGACCGCACCGGTTCGCTTGCCCTGCAGGAGTACCTCACCTCGCCATGGCGCAACAAGCTCGTCATACGACAGACCGGCGCTTCATGGTTCAGAGACGATATGGACGATCAGCGGAGGAGAATAAACTACGGCATCCACATGCACGCGGTTCTGTCGCGTATGCGCTTTGCAGATGAGATGGACGACGTACTGGCACGGATCGTCCAGGAAGGTTTGATCGCACTATCCGCGAAGGAAGATGTTCGGCGCCAGCTGGAATCATTGCTGAAGCAGACTGCCCTCTCCAGCTGGTTCAGCCATGACTGGGAAGTCAGGACGGAGGTACCGGTCCTCCTTCCGGATGGAGAGGAAAACCGGATGGACCGCCTGATGGTGAAAGAAAGGAAAGCGGTAGTGGTGGATTACAAAACTGGAGGCAGAAAAAAGAGCGATGAAAAGCAGGTGCTGCAATACATTGACATCCTTCGCAAAATGAATTTTGCCGAGGTAGAAGGATATCTTTTATACCTGGCGGAAAACGAAGTCATCGAGGTGAAACCCGGAACGAAGCCCAAACGGGTTCAGACGACAAAAGACAAAGACCAGCTTGAACTGCGGTTTTAAAAGCGTGCCGGCGTGAAGGTGGTAATGACACATGCGCGAAGCTAAAGTGGATTTAAGAAGATGAGAACCTTCCTTGAGGAAGTTGCCGAAAGCGTAAGCAAAGAATATCCCCGGCTGGAGGATGTCACGGTGGTGTTTCCCAACCGGCGCGCCGCATTGTATTTCAGGAAACACTTAAGTGGCATTTTAAGCAAGCCGGTTTTTGCCCCCGCCATCGTCACCATTGAAGATTTCATTTCGCAATTCTCACCCCTCCAGGTTCCCGATAAGCTGATCCTTATTTCCGTTCTTTTCAACTCGTACAGCAAGGTCATGCCGCCCGGGGGTGACGGCGAGCGCGACCTTATTCGGTTCGAGGATTTTTTCTTCTGGGGAGACATGCTTCTCAGGGACTTTGATGAGATCGACAAATATCTCGTACCGGCGAGACAGGTTTTCAAGGACCTGAGTCATCAGAAAGAGCTGGACGCCAGCTTCGATTTTCTCACCGAAGAACAGCAAAAATTTCTGACGGAATTTTGGGGAAACTTCGATGCGGATCAGTCGGCGAACAAAAGGCGGTTCCTCCACGTCTGGCGACGGCTGGGGGAGGTGTATGATCAGTTCCGCGCCGACCTGCAGGC
>DASVOT010000409.1:0-15755 GCA_036383235.1 Chryseosolibacter sp. | reverse complement strand
ACGGGTGTCGATAAGGCGGATGTCACCGCATCAGTGGAAGCGTTCTTCAGCGTAGTGAAAAATTCCATGTCAAACGGCCATAACATATACATCCGGGGTTTTGGCAGCTTTATCAACAAGAAACGCAAAAAGAAAATAGCCCGAAATATTTCCCGCAATACCGCTCTTGTCATTGACGAACATTTTATTCCGAGCTTCAAGCCCGCCAAGATCTTCATAAACAAGATCAAGAACAGCGAGAAGGTGAAACAACATGCCGAAAAATAATCCTTGCTGATGTTCCTTTATATCCGTAAACATTACGAGTATAAAGGTATCGATCCCATCCTATGCTGAAAACACGTTTGTTAATATTTGCCGTTTCGGCCATCTCGATCTGGGTTCTCTTCAGACTTCCGAAGGTGGTCATCGAGAACGAAGGACGGTTAACCGGAGGTCCAGAGCGTGCCGATACGGTGGATGCGGCTATGCCGGCACACGTGCAGGTTTCCTCTGAAACCCGGCGCCTCATAGCCGTGGTAAAGAAGGAATTCGAGAAAAGCACGGAAAAAGAAAAAAATGCTATCTTTGCCGACTCTTTAGCGAACCTATACAAGGCTGCGAATCAATTTGATAGCGCCGGGTGGTATGCCGAGAGAGCTTCTGCGTTCTTTAACAATACTGAGAGCTGGATGAAGGCCGCCGATAATTATTATCAGGCATATACCCTTGCGCTGAGCAAGGACACGCAGCGGACCTTTGGTGGGAAAGCGCAGGAACTCTACGGGAAGGTGCTGGAACACGACCCAGGAAACCTGGAGGCCAAGACGAAGCTGGCGATGACCTATGTGACCTCGTCGAATCCGATGGAGGGAATCATGATGCTGCGGCAGGTTTTGGAAAAAGATCCGAAGAATGAGTTAGCGCTCTACAGTATGGGTATGCTGTCAGTCCAATCGGGCCAGTATGACCGCGCGGTCGAAAGGCTTCAAGAGCTGGTGAAGATCAACCCCGACCATATCCAGGGTCAGCTGCTGTTAGGGGTAGCGTTCATGAACAGCGGGAAAAAAGAAGAGGCGAAGGCACAATTTGAGAAAGTAAAAGAAATGAATCAGGACCCTGCCGTTCAGGCAACCATCGATTCGTATCTCAACGATTTAAAATAAAATCAAACCACCCTTGAGAGAGGGAAATAAAAATTAAAACATTAATATGCCTAGCGGAAAGAAAAGAAAGAAGCACAAAATGGCTACGCACAAGCGTAAAAAGCGTCTCAGGAAGAACAGGCACAAGAAAAAGTAACCTGCAGATGCGGGTAGTCCCGTTCCTTCGGGACTTTTTTCTGTTTAAACGCTTATACTACATTCCAATTGCTAAACCATTTATGTTTTGAGTAACGAACTAATAATTAGTGCCACTCAGGACGGATGTCGTATAGCCCTTCTTAAAGACAAGACGCTCGTTGAATTTCACCAGGAATCGGAAGGCAGCAAATTCACCGTTGGTGACATTTATCTCGGGACAGTAAAGAAAGTGGTTCCCGGGCTGAATGCAGCCTTCATCGATGTAGGTTACGAAAAAGATGCGTTTCTGCATTACCTGGATCTCGGCCCGCAGTTCAGTTCACTTCAGAAGTTTACTAAGCTGGTGCGGGGCAAGAAGATGAACGGTGGAAGACTCGACAAATTCAATTCAGAACCGGATATCGATAAGCATGGAAAAATTGTCCAGCAGCTTACCAAGAATCAGCTGATTCCGGTGCAGATTGTAAAAGAGCCAATATCTACAAAGGGCCCACGATTATCCTGCGAGTTGTCACTGGCCGGAAGGTACCTGGTACTTGTTCCGTTTTCGAACGCGGTGAGCGTGTCGAAGAAAATCACGAGCAGCGAGGAGCGCAAAAGGCTCCTTCGCCTCATCCAATCCATCAAGCCCGAGAAATTCGGCGTCATCATCCGCACGGTAGCGGAAAACAAGGAGGTCGCGGAACTTGACCGCGACCTGCGCAACCTTGTGAAAACCTGGGAGGAGGGGATGACTCGCCTGCCCAATGCCAACCCGCGCGACAAGATCATCGGGGAGCTTGATAAGACTTCATCCCTGCTGCGCGACCTCCTCAACGAGTCGTTTGACAACGTTCATGTGGACGACCGGAAGATGTATGAGGAGGTAAAGGCCTATATCAAGACCATTGCCCCGGAGAAGGAGAAGATCGTAAAATTATACAGTGGGAAGGCTAAGATCTTTGAGCATTACGGGATTGAAAAACAGATAAAATCCGCCTTCGGCACCACCGTCAGTCTTCGCACCGGCGGCTATCGCATCATCGAGCACACGGAGGCTTTGCACGTCATTGACGTGAACAGCGGAAACAAATCCAATCGCGAGGAAAACCAGGAGACCACGGCGCTTTCCGTAAATGTGGAGGCCGCCCGGGAGATTGCCAGGCAGCTTCGACTCCGCGATATGGGCGGTATCATCGTGATCGACTTCATCGATATGAAAAGCCTCGACAACAAGAAGCTGATCTATAAAGTCATGAAGGAGGCCATGATGGACGATAAAGCGAAGTCAACGGTGCTGCCGCTTTCGAAATTCGGGCTCATGCAGATCACCCGTGAACGCGTAAGGCCGCAGATGAATATCATCACGAAGGAAACTTGCCCCACCTGCAATGGCACCGGTAAGATCACCGCTTCAATCCTGACTTCTGATCTTGTTGAAAAGAATATTGAGCACCTGCTGGTGAAGCAGAACGAGAAGCATCTCGTGCTGGCCGTCCACCCTTACCTCCACGCCTATTTCACGGCGGGACTTATCTCGCAGCGACTGAAGTGGTATTTTAAATACAAGCGGTGGGTAAACATCGTCATCGACACTTCTCTCGCCATCACTGAATATAAATTCCTGAATAAGGAAGGCGAAGAAATCCAGCTTACCAATTAACAAGAGGCCGGCGCACCGCCGGCCTTTTTAACTTCAGTTCTTGTCGCCACCACAAAACAAAAAGGCCAGCGTACGAATGCCGGCCCTTTCAGTTTACAGGATGTGGTAGTTTATCTTTTAGAGACCTTTCCGGTGAAAGTTTTTCCATCTACGGTCAGCCTGTAGTAGTATATTCCTCGGGGAAGGGAAGGAGTATTGAATCCGATTGAATACTTGTTTCCATTCTCGCTGACCGACGAAGTATGGCAAACGGTATTTCCATACTGGTCGATGATCTGGAGGACGGCATGTTCGCCGGAAAGGCTCCATTCAAAGTTTATTGCTTCTTCAAAAGGGTTCGGATACACCGACACTGTCAGGGCGGGCGCGCCCGTCAGGTTGATCGTCTCCTTGCTGACACATAGTCCAGCCTTGTAGGCAACCGTCGGTGTCCACGATGAAAGATCACAATTGACGCTTTCGCAGAGAGTGAACCGCACCGTAAAGGATGCGACTTCCTTTCCAAAGGCGTTGATGTCATCGACTTTTAATCCATAAAGACCGGTGGTCGGGTCTTGTCCAAAGACCATTTTCCATCCTTCAGAGTTTGAGTAATCACGGATGGAGCCACAAGGTATCGCGAGGGTCCAATGCGATAGCTCATGCCTGCAGAGTCCGGTGGTGCTGACTTCCATTTCATAAGTCCGGCAGCTGCCTTCCTCATTAATCAAAGTAGCCGTCGTATTGAAGCAGTCTCCGCAAGTCTGGTCACCTCCATCGCCGCTGCCCGGAGTTTCGCCAGGGCCGCCTTCGCCGGGGTCGGTGCCTCCGCCATTATTGTCCTGGGTGGTACACGCGGTTATCGTATAGGTGCAGGTTTTGAGGCATCCGTCTTTCTGAATTGTCAGGGTGAACGTGGCCGAGCTGTTCTGTCCGCCTGCGGTAAAACTGATAGCAGCCGAATCAGCGGGAGATGTGATCGACCAGTTGCCATCACTGCTTGCTATAGTCCACGAATACGATTCCGCATCAGTCACCGTTGTGGAAAGCTGGTTGCTCACAGAACCACATACGGGCATTGCCGCCGGCTCGCTGATGAGACATGCCCAGGGAGCAGGAGGGGCTTCCACCACGATTTCCTTTACAGTGTTACATCCATTTGCATCGGTGATGACAACGCTGTACGTGCCACTGTGCAGGCTGTCGATGTCTTCGATGGTGCTGCCATCCGACCAGCTAAAGGTATACGGCGCGGTCCCTCCGGAGACGGTCAGATCTATTGAAAAGAAGCCCTCGGCATTGCAGTTTGAATTAGAGACCGACGACGTCACCGCGAGTGGCTGCGGGTCGGTGACCGTAATCGTGAGGGTTCGTGAGCACCCCGTCGCGTCTGTAACGACGACCGTGTAAACGCCGGCGCTCACGTCAGACAGCGAAGGTCCGGTTGCCCCATTGGACCACTGGTAAGTATAAGGCTCGGTGCCGCCGTCGGGCGGGTCCAGCGTGACGGTGCCATCAGCGCCCCCGTTGCATGAGGGTGAATGGACCGTGCGGCTGAGCTGAAAGGTTTTTTTCGCGACGGTGAATCCCGCATTTGCAGTACAGCCTTTTGCATCCGTGACGGTTACCGTATAATAACCGGATGTCAGGCCGGACAGGTCTTCGGTGGTGGCGCCGTTGGACCAGGTAAAGGAATAGGGAGCTGTTCCACCCAAAACCGAAATGTCGATGAGACCCGACGCATCATCCGAGCAACTTGTCGGGAGCGGAGTGCCTGTGATGGCGAGTGTATTGTTTTCCCTTAGCAAGAATGCCGCCTTTTCAAAGCAGCCGGCGCTGTCGGTCACGGTCACGGTGTAGAGGCCGGCGGGGATGCCCGTCAGGTCTTCACCGGTGGATCCATCCGACCATTGAAAGGTATAAGGCGATCTGCCACCGGATACGGTAATGTCGATTGTCCCATTGTTATCATTGCAGTCCGGTTTCAGAAGCGAGGACGTGATCCTGATGTTGGCTTTGTTTCCGACGGTAAAGCGCCCTTCAGCGGTACATCCCTTTGCATCCGTGACGTTGACGGAATAGCTCCCGGAAGCAAGCCCATCGGGATCTTCGGTGGTTGCGCCGTTGTTCCACAGGAAACTATAAGGAGGAACGCCACCGGATACGGTTAGGTCGATAGTGCCATTAGCCAGCCCGTTGCAACTTGCGGGCGTGGCCTGCCCGTTCAGCACGATCTGGCCGGATTGTCGTATCGTATCCTGGAGTGTGAGTTCCGCACCGGATGCATCCCGAACAACTACCACGTAGAGGCCGGCGGACAGACCGGTAATCGCTGAATCCACTGAGCCATCCGACCATGAAAATGTAAATGGCTCCTGGCCGGCTTCCGTTACGACTGAAAGCGAGCCATCCGCAGCGCCAAAACATGACGCATCTTGTTTTTTCAGCGAAGCTTTGAGTTGCTGGCACCGCACAGACAGGGTATCATAATTTACGCAGGTCGAGGCCTTGTAGGCCACAATTGGTTGCCAGCACGTGAGTTGGCCCGCGCAGCTTTCGCCTTCGGCGCAGAGGGTGAATTTCACCGTGAAGTGCTGCTCCGCAGTTTCTCCGAAGCCGGAGATGTCATCAATTTTAAAACCCGTCAGCCCGGTCGTTGGATCGGTTCCATACACTTGCTTCCAGTTCTGCGAATTCCAGAGATCGCCGATTTTTCCACAGGGTACCTGGACGGTAAAATGCGACAATGCATGCGCGCATTTCCCCGAATAGGAAACTCTTAACTCATACGCCGTACAGGTGGCGGAGATTTTTTCCATCGACACCACCTCCGTCGAAAAACATGTTGTGCTGCAATCCCTTTCCTTTCCCGGCTGCGCTGAAACATAAATTGAGTACAGGAAGGGAAGGAGAAAGAACAACGCCCGCAAAAGAAATTTTTTCATAACAAATCGATTTCACAGCCATAGATACGGCTGGTTGACGAATTTTTTCGGGCATGAATCTTAAGCGGGACAGGCGGACGCCAAACCGCCGGTAGAAACGATCAATGACAAGGCTACGTGGTTACTGATTTCACGCCGGACGAGAGAGGTGAAGCGCTGGATTAAACGCTTAGGAACCGCCGGGTTTCAACGTCAAACCGGCGACTGAAATGTTCAGTCGCCGGTGAATTCATTTTCTTCTGTTTTTTAGTCCGCGGGATGCAGAATATTTCTTCTTTTGGACAGTGGGCAGCTGTTAATTTTTCTTCCTTTTCAGAAGGTTCTGGATTTTCTGCTTCGCCTCGTCTTCAACTTTTTGCTTTACGGCTTCCTGAGTGGTGACGGGTTTGGTGGATGCCGTGTCGCTGGTCTTCGTCGTGTCTTTATTTGTGCCGAGAATATCCTTCACGATCTTTTCCGCCTCTGTTCCCTTGACGGCTTTTTCAATGGCTTTGGTTCCCTCTTCTTTCGCGGCTTCCTTAACGGCTTCTTTCACCTGTTCTTTTTGTTCTTCCATCTGAAGGGTAGGACGCGGGTCATCGTACTTGCCGCCCAAAGCGATGGTGACCGGGATAGGAGCGTTCGGGTCCGTCTTCTGTCCGCCGTATTTTGAGAGCAGCGCGTTAAATTCGGATCCGAGCTTGCCGGCGGGCACGTTCATTTTCAGATTATAGTCGATGGTTCCATCCAGCGCTGTGCTTCCGGAAACGGTCGTTTTATAGCTTCCAAAATTTACGTCAAAAGGTTTAACGCTGAGTTTCCCATCGTTGATGGAGGCCGACATCAACACGTCTTTAAGCGTCACATTCTCCGTATCCTGCAGTTTGGTGACCGCGGTGATCCCCGAAACGAGTTTCGATTCCTTCAGAGACGCCTGGGCGATCTTGATAAGGCCCGCTCCGTCAACGGTTGCCATATTGGGCATCATGTTATTGAGCAGCTTGCCGTCTACCTTGAAGTCGGTGGAGAATTTTCCGGTAACGAGGCCGGCGATGGGAGCGAACGTCTTCACGACCGAGAAAGAGTTCGCGGCCTGTTGAATAGACATGTTGTCGATTTTCAGCGCCAGGTTGTAGGCTGGATTGCCTGGCACTTTGGTATTGTAGGTTCCGTTGACGACGAAGCTGCCGCCAAGCATATCGAAGCGCAAGCCGTCAAGGTTCGCTACTCCATCCCTGACAACGATGTCTCCCATGGCGTTCGTGAGGGTGAAGTCCATGAACCGGGCAGTTTTCACGTTCGAGGTCAGCACAAAATCGATGTTGCGGGGGATCTCTATGGTAGAATACGTGGCTGTGTCTTCGGCGGCTGCCTCTTCTTCGCCGGACATAAATTCATTCAGGTCCAGCACTGTGGAATTGAATTTGACAGTTCCACGGATCGTTTGATTTTCCCCGAAGACATAACCCAGGTAGTTGAGCACAGAACCCGTCACGTTAAAGTCGCTTTTTCCAATGGTTCCATTCATTTTCTGAAGGTCGATCTTTTTAGGATCAAAGACCATGGTGGCCGTGCTCAGCGACACGGCGGGCAGATCGGCCGTGACATATTTGAAGTCCTGGAGAGAGGCTGTCCCGCTGGTGGGAAGGCGGTCATACCGCTCTTTTTCCACATCGGCATAATTACCCTTCGTTTGAATGTTGGCTTTCACTTTTCCTGCGAGTGTCATTCCCTCCACAGGGAAGATTTTCGTGATCTTTCCGAGGTCGGCTCCGCCATTGAGCTTGAGGTCCCATGTATAGTTGTCGAGGTTTTGGAGCGCAAGGTCGGCCGCCAGTTTTTCGCCATCCATAAGCATGGAAAAATCCTGCACGCGGATAAAGGTTTCAGCCATTTTTCCAGTGGCGTTTTTTATTGAGGAGGAGAAGTGGATGTCATCCATGGGAATGGGAAAATCGGCCGACTTCACGTATCCATCAGCCAGGCTCATCGTGGCGTCGATAGCGGGGATCGATTTTTTCAGGCTGTCGTAGACGCCGTTCGCTTTCAGGTTGATCGCGTAATTCCCTTTCATCTCCAGCCCTTCCATGGGGAACATCTTATTTAATTCGGCGAGGTTGAGTTTCGCAGCCAGGGCGGCATCGACGTTCGTGGGATACAGCCTGGTGATATGCGCGCGCGCGTCGACCGGGTTAGATCCAAAATCAAGGTGGAGTTTCTTCAAGTCGATCACGGTGTGTGCGGGATCGCCGTCCGTGTTGTCGATCAGGAGGTCGAGGTTGATATTATTGACGGGCGTGGGCAGGTCTGGATATTTGAACATTGCATCCTTTACCACAACGGCAAGGTTGAATGCAGGTAACTGCTTTTCGCTGTAAGTACCTTTTGCAAATCCCTTGAAAGCGAGGTCTCCTTCCGTGCGAATGTCGTCGAAACTCTTCGTGTATATTCCCGGAACAAGCGACAGCAGGCTTTTGAAGGAGTTGTCGGGTGTATTGAAAGCGAGGTCCATGGCCATGTCGTTTTCGTTGAGCTTGAGCCATCCGTCAACATGCATGGCGAAGTCGTTGACCTTTGCGGTATTGTCCTTGAACGTATATTTCGAATAATCCTCGCTGATGTTGAGGGTGGCATCGATATCTACTTTCTTGTTCGTCAGGTACTCAACTCCTTCAAAGGAGGTGGATACGGAATCGGCGACCGTTTTCGTTTTCATATCAAAGACATCCTGGGTGAAGTCACCGCTCCCCGAATGGTTGAGGCCTTTTATGGCCATGGTCAGCGCCATAGACTGGTCGTCATATGAAACGTCGCCATCGACGATCTCCCAATGATCAATTCCGAAAGAGAACTCGCCGGATTCTTCAGCGGTGGTGGTGTCTGCAGAGGGGATAGCGATGTCGTAATTGGCTCTGCCATCCTTCAACACCTTGACGTTGATCACAGGCCTCACAAGTGAGATGCCTTTTACCCTTAAGGCGTCGCTGAAAAGTATGTCAGCGAGATTTACTTCCACCTCGAATTTTTCGGTTGCGAAAAGCATTTCACCCTCAAAAGGAGCCCGGTTCATTACGCCCAGCTGGTCGAGTCCCGCGGTGATGTTGGGGAAATGGGAAAAGAAGGAGAGGTTGAAATCATCGAACACGACGTCGGCATTCACCGATTTCGCCACTTCTTTCTCCAGGGCGGCTTTGATATCATCCTTGAAGAGTGCGGGTATGATCATCGCCGCGGCGAGGAAAAGAATGATGACCGAACCGAAAATGATCAAGAACCACTTCAGACCTTTGTTCATTTTTGTGATGGATTATTTTTTTATAACGAATTATTACTGAGCCGGCAAATTTACAAAAGGTTAAGTTGCCGCCGGCTGCGGCCGCCTCTTGTTTTTTTGGTTAGAATAACCTCAAAAACCAATCCATGATCCGACGACTTCGGCTGGTATAAGGCGGATAGAACAATTTCACGGAGGTAAATCCCTTTTTCTGTTTTAAAACGGCCTTTTGATTGGAGAAGGCCAGGAATCCGAAGTGCCCGTGAGATTTCCCGATTCCACTGCTGTTGATACCTCCGAAAGGCAGATTATGGTGCAAGAACTGGATGGCGCAATCATTAATACACGCTGTTCCTGAGGACGTTTCCCGCAGTACCTGGTCCCGTACTTTTTCGCTGGATGTAAACACATATAGCGCCAGCGCCTTGGGTTTTTCGTTCACGATGCGGATGGCGTCCCGGAGGTCGTGATAGGAAATGACCGGAAGGACCGGTCCGAAGATCTCTTCCTGCATCAGCCGGCAACCGGGCGGCACGTGTGTGAGAATGACCGGGTGCATAAAGCGGGAACGCTGGTCGTATGGGCCCTGCCACCCGATGGTGGCGCCGGCATCGACCGCGTCCAGGATCAGATTGCGCACGCGGGCGAAGTGAGCGGTGTGAACGATGCGGCCATAGGAAGGTGATGTCTGAAAGTCGCCTTCTGCCGAAAACAGTTTTCCGGTCTTCGAGATCAGTGTGCGCACGAAGTCGTCTGCGATCTTTTCATCGACAAGAATGTAGTCAGGAGCGATGCAGGTCTGGCCATTGTTGACAAACTTACCTACGGCAATGCGTTCAGCCGCATCGTTGATATTGGCCGATCCGCAAATGATTGCCGGCGATTTTCCGCCCAGTTCGAGGGTCACTGACGAAAGGTGTTCGGCGGCAGCTTTCATCACAATCTTTCCGACGCCGGTGCTGCCCGTAAAAAAAATATGGTTGAACGGAAGGGCCAGAAGGGCTTGTGAAACCTCCACACCTCCTTCGCAGGTTGTGGCTATGGAAGGATCAAAGATTTCGGAGCACATTCTTTTTATGAGAGCGGACACGCTGGGTGTGGCTTCAGCAGGCTTGAGGATGATGCTGTTTCCGGCCGCGAGTGCCGATACCATCGGGCCGACGGCGAGGCTGAAGGGGTAGTTCCACGTCGCCGTGATGAGGCACACGCCCTTCGGTTCACACTGTATCCATGCCTGGGTGCCGGCCATGTAGAAAGGCGTCGGCATCTGTTTCGGTTCAGACCACTCCCGTAGCGAGCGAACGGCCACCTTAATTTCGTTGAGAACGTGGAAGATCTCGGTGGCATCAGTTTCGAGGGGTGGTTTTCCCAGGTCAGCAAACACGGCTTCATGAATGTCGGAGCGGTGATCGTGGATCCACCGCCGCAGGGAATTCAACCTCTTCTTCCGCTCGGATGCCGGCTCGCGCCGCAGGGCGGGAACGGCGCGCTCGCAATTGGCAAAGATCTCCTGGGGCGAAAGAGTGGGATTCAAAACAATCTGGTTTCGCGTTTTTAGGAAACTGATGACGCCGTTTTCTCTGGCCTTAATCCTCGAGGATTCTCACCTCGACTCTTCGGTTAAGGCGGTGCGCTTCGGGCGTATTGTCCCTTGATAAGGGTTGTGTTCCGCCAAAGGCTTTTGTGCGGACTCTCGTTTTGGCAATGCCCTTGCTGCCGAGGTAATTCCGGACTGATTCGACCCGGTCAAGCGACAATTTCATATTGGCGCGGGCCTCGCCCAGGTAGTCGGTGTGGCCCTCCAACTGAATGACGACTTTCGGATTCTGCTGCATCAGGTTGACCAGTATGTCGAGTTCTGAAAATGACTCCGGTTCGATTCTGGCCTTTCCTACTTCGAAGATCAGGTTGTTCAGACGAAGCACATTGCCTTTGGCTATTGGACTGGGCTTGGCTCCGGTTGACAGCTCTATGTCGCGGACGACTTTATTCTCTCCGTTGGCGGCGCCTGGATCGAGCATGTATTTAGCAGGGAGAAATCCGGGAGCTTCGACGGAAATGCTGTAGCGTTCTTTGTCAAACATCGGAAAGGAATAGCTGCTGTTGTTGATGACACCGATCCTGCTGCCAAAGGGAACGCTTTCATAAACGATGCGTGCCTGCACGGGCTGACGGGTTTCCGCATTAATGATCCTGCCCTCTGCGTAGATCAGGCTGTCGGAGGCCTGTCCGAAGGCAGCCACATTTCCCAGATAAAGAATCAAAGCCCATAGTTCTGCACGCGTTTTCATGACCTTACATCTTTAGTATTTTAAACTCCACCCGTCTGTTCCTTTGCCTGCCCTGAGGAGATGAATTAGGCGCAATTGGTTTTGCTTCGCCATAGAAAACGACTGAAATACGGTTTTCCACGATACCCTCCGATATGAGATATTTCACGACCGATCTGGCCCGTTTCTCAGAAAGCTTCAGATTATACGGTTCAGGGCCGGTGGCATCCGCATGTCCTGCGATTTCAATTTCCATGCCTGTTTTTTCTTTCATGAGCGTCACGATGCGGTTGAGCTCAGGGAACGATTCCGGTTTCAGGGTTGCCTGGTCAAAATCAAAGAAAATATTGTTTAGCACCACCGTGACATTTTCTTCGACGGCGCTAAGCTGGATGGGATCAAGTGTAAAGTCCTTGTTGGCAATGATCTGGTCACGTGTGACGTTGCGCAGGTCCAGGTTCTGGTTTTCAGAGATGCGGTCGGGGGCTTCGGCGCGGATCCCGTAAAGCTGGCCTCCCGGCAGGCGGAGTTCGTATTCGCCCGTGGCCGGATTCGTCTGGGCGATTCCGAGTTCCCTTCCGTCCGGCAGACGCTCATAAACGATCTTGGCACCCATAGGCTTTCCGTTGGCACCATCGATGATCTTCCCTCTTACGATGACGGTAGGTTCCGGAGACCGCTGAATCGGCAGCTTCACTCTGAAGATATCCATATTGGTATCCGAGACCCCTCGGGAGTAGTAGGCATATTCACTGCTTGCCGGAACGTTAAAGAACAGATCTTCCAGGGGTGAGTTTATCTCGGGTCCGAGATTCTCGGGGTCAGACCAGTTTGTCCAGGTATCGTCGAGCCTCTTGGAGGCATATATATCATTCAGTCCATAGCCGCTGAAACCATTAGACGAAAAGTACAGGGTCTTGTCGTCGGCGGCAAGAAACGGTGCGGATTCGTCGTTGGCTGTATTGACCACATTGCCAAGATTCATCGGTTCCGTCCAGCTGCTGTCCGCGTTCATGAAGGACACATAGAGATCGCGTTCGCCCCTTGAATCTTCTCGTTCGACCGACATGAGGAGTGTTTTCCGGTTGTTGGTCAGGAAGTAGTTGGCGCGCTCGTTGAAATTGTAATCGTTTTTGATGTTGAGGGGAACGGGCCTGGACCAGGTGCCGCCGATATTCGAGCTGATGGAGACGCCCGCCTCCATTTTCCCGTTTTTCTTGTACCTGTTACCAAGCAGCATGATGGCGCTCCGTCCGTCAGGGGTTACGGACTGGATGCTGTTGATAAAATTCGGGTCTTTGTTATTGAAATTAGTGCCCATGTTCCGGGCCAGGGACCAGTGACCGGTGGAGTCCAGCTCCGAATACCAGATATCCTCTTTGTCTTTGGTGCCGCCGATGTTATCGGGGTGGTTTTTACGACTGAAGTAGAGCGTCTTCCCGTCGGGTGAAAGGAGGGGGTTCAGCTCGCTGTAGTCGCTGTTCACATTTTTATCGAGCGCCTCAACTATGAGCCCTGACGCCAAGAGCTGGAGTTTCGGAATATCGGCAATGATCGGGTAGTTGACGTTGGAGATGGCGATGGCGTCGATGCCATAGTAGTCGGGAACGGCCGCGCCGTCGAATTCGATCTTCACAGCTGCTACTTTGTAGGGCGTGGGCTCCATGAAGAGGTTCAGCATCCGGCCGCGGAGCGGCACGGCCTTCGGGTTAAGGGTGTTGATAACATACTCATGGTCTGCTTCGTCGTAGGCGAGCACGCGGTAGATAGCGCTCGGGTTATAGGATTCGGCGATAGCGATCTGTTGGATGCTGATGGGGTTTGCAAACCCGACCTTGAGGAATTCTTTTCGTTTGGGTTTATCCGGCGCCCAGGCGTTTGGGCTCTGTCCGCCGGAAGGCAATACATTCGGCTTGCCCAAAACCTGCTGCGCCGAGTACTGTACAGGCGTCAACTCGGAGGAAAAGGCAATGACTTTTGACGCCCATTGCACTTCCTGGGCCTGTAACCAGTCAGAGATGCCGAACAAGATTACGAAGGAGAGTAACGTTCTTTTCATGGAGGCAGGTAGGGGGTTATATCAGGTGATAAACTTACTAAAAAATTTGAAATTACAGATTGGAGAGAAATCCTCTTCCCATCGGAGCAGATAGCGAAAAAATCCGTGCCTTGCGAGGTTAATCCAGGGAGTGCTTGTTGTACAGCAGATAGCCCACGTGCAGCAAAACGCCCAACCGGTTCTGCCTGTCATCGTAATAGTTTACGCTGAGGGAAATGGGTCCCATGGGGGAATGCAAAACCAGCCCGGCTGTACTGCAAAAATAGACGTTGCGCAAATTTTCTTTTACGACTGCTTCCTGATCGAGGCCTTGCTGCAGGTATTCGATGGGTTTGAAGGCGTAGGCTTCAAACCTGAAATCAAGCCTGTGCCTCAAGGAAAATACATTGCGGATTCCTGCGGCCACATAGTTGAAAGCGCGGAAATTTTCCAGCAGCAAGGTGGGGCTGTCCTGGATGGGGTTAAAGGCGGGAGCGTTGATCAGGGTGCCAAAATAGTTTTGAAAGAAAGGTTGGTCGGAGAATACCGCCTGCGCATAATAGCCGGGGCGGTACCAACCCGCCCGGAAGTATTGTTCAGCGGTGGCCTTGATCCGGAACCATTGATGCCTGGCTGTCGTCGGGTTGCTTTCAACCGACGTATTGCCGGGCACAAAGCTTTCGTTCAGGTTAAAATACTGAATGGCGAAGCTGTAGGCTTTGCCTGAATTGGCGTATTGTTTCCGGTTGAGCGTATTGGTGGTAAAGAGCAGCTCACCCTTCATCCCCACGGTCCGCAATTCATCCAGGGTATCGGAGCTGAAAAAAACCTGCTCGTTCACGTACGTATCCAGGTTGTTGAAGCCTTCCGCTCGCACGATGCCTTTAAACTGGTTTCCCATCGGCCACCCGATATTGACGCCGTATTTTCGGTTGTATCGGCGCAACACTGTCGGTGAGCTGACGGCGTAGAGCAGGTCATCGCTTTGCAGGAAATCCCAGCCGTTGTACCCGACAAAGGGCTCGAGATAGAACTGAAACGGGAAATCGAGCCTTGCCCGGATGTCGGCTGCCTTGTAAAAGTTACCGGTCTGGAAACCGGTATAAATGTGAAGGAGCTGGTTATTGAAATTAAAAAAGTTGAGGCCGAGGTAGATGTTGCTGATGGCGCGGGTCGCGATGATCCCCCCGAAGTCAACCTGGAAATTCTTTTGGGGCCTTCGGGTCAGCTGGAGCTGAAAGGCGCGCCGGGCGCTGTCAAAAAGTATGTTAGGGTAAACGTTGTTGAAATAATCTTCGGAGACCAGTCTGAAATATCCTTTTTTCGCTTTCGTGTAGTGGAATGATTTTGGATTTTTTTCATTGTACCGGAAGATCCGCCTGATATAACGCCTTTGTTTGGAATTGAATCCCTTGAACAGGAGTTTATCGAACACCATTTCGGGGCTTCGGTTATTGAAGGCGTTGCGGCGGGCGGCTACCTGTTCGCAGGTTACCCGTGCCGGGATCTTGCGTTTTATTTCTTCAATCTGCCGCAGGGTTTGAACATATCCGCTGTCGATCATGCTCTTGGCCTCGGCAAAATCGAAAGACGTATATCCTTTTAGGTTTGGCTGGATATACACCCCGTTTTCGGGGACGCTCGCCGGGTCGGATTTGTCCAGCAGGAGAAACAGCAGCGAATTGGCGATGAGCTTCTCGTCGAGGTTGTAGGGATAATCGTTGTAAATTTTCGACGACACGTTTGAGCCGATGATGACGTCGGGTTGAAACACGTCCTTGGCTACGTCAACGGGAAAATTATTGTATACGCCTCCGTCGAAAAGGTATTTTCCGTCCACCCGGATCGGGTTGTAAAAGAAGGGAACGGTCTGTGTGGCGCGAAGCGCGTCGCTGAGGATGCCTTTCGAGAGGATGACCTGGTTCTGTGTGAAGATATCGGCGGCCACCACGCGCAGGGGAATAAAGAGGCTGTCGAAATTATTGTTGGAGATCGCCGATGCGCGCGAGAAGAGGTCAGCAAGGGCGAAGTTGAGAGAGACGTCGCTGGCGATGCTGGTGTTGAGCTGAAGGTTGAGGATGGAATCCAGGGAGAGGTTAAGCTTCAGGAAGTTGGGGTTGTCCTCGCTCTGGTGATAGTAGTAGTTGAATCCTTTTTCGGGCATTCCGTTCACCAGCCGGAGGAATTGTTCCGACAACGCCATTTCTTCGATCTGGTCGGGGCTCATGCCTGCTGCATAACATCCTGCGATGATGCCGCCCATGGAAGTGCCGACAACGTAATCGACGGGGATTTCATTTTCCTCCAGCGCCTTCAATACGCCCACGTGGGCCAATCCCTTGGCC
>DASVOT010000408.1:0-8374 GCA_036383235.1 Chryseosolibacter sp. | reverse complement strand
GAACCCGTATTCGGGATGTCTTTTGAAGTCCGGGAAAAACGAGATGGCGGCGATGTCCAGGTCGCCGTCCTCATCGAAATCCAGCGCGCGCGCCATAGACGCCCCGTACATCGGGTAAAAGAACCACTCCCTGAAATAGTTTTTTCCGTTGTTTAAAAAGATCCGTACACCGTGATAGGGCTTAAGGATGGGAGAGTAGTCGGCATTGTCGCCATTGGTGTAAAGGATATCGGCCTTGCCATCGCCGTTGAAATCGGCCAGCTCAAAATAGCTCGACCCGTAAACGGGAGGGAATTTCAGCAGGATCTGGTAGGAGAAACGGAAGTTGCCGCGGTTCATGAAGAGGGCGATCTGTTCATCGCCCTGCGCGATGAGCGCAAGTATATCGCTGAGCCCATCGCCGTTAAAGTCGGTGACGATGGTCTTGCGCGTGCCGGGAAACGAATGGACTGCATGGGGAAGGTAACGGCCACCCCTGCCTTCGTAAACGTATAGCCCACCCGTGAAATTGCCGAAGGCGGCGACGACGAGATCCCCCTGGCCGTCGTTGTTCATATCCGCTGCTTCCACGTCAACAGGGCGTTTGATCGAGTCGATGAGCGTCTCCGGATTTGCGCCCGGACGGATAATTGATCCGGCTGGCAGATCATTGGGATCCATAATGCCCATGCACGCCACAAGGGGCGGTTGGCCCGGCGAAAAGACAACATCCGACGGCGCGCTCTGCAATTGAAAAGAATCGAGCACGGCCAGGGATTCAGTTACGCCATACAGTTTCCCATTGCGGGTGCCGATGAGCACATTCCCGGATGGTCCGCGCTTCACCATCGTCAGGAGGTTGTTCTTTGTAACAGGTAGCGCTACCGTTGAAGCGGTGAATTGTGTCAGCAGCACGGGATGCGGGTCCGGCGCCGGGTCAAGGGAATCCGGGGCGGCCCGCAGGTAATATTCCTGAATGGCCTCCCATTCTTGTTCCGGGATCATGGGGTTGGAGGGGAGTGCTTTCAGAATTTCGTTCAGCTCAGCGGCACTTGTCCCCGGAAGCTTAGAGATGTCCAGTCCCATCCGAAGGGCCATCTCGGGCAGGACCCCTTGTTGCCAGGTTTTTTTATCGAGCAGGGACGGCTCCGGGAAGAGGTGACAGGCCGAGCATGTTCTTCGGGCAAGTGCTTCGGGCTGTTTGTCCCGGTCGCAGGACATCAGCACGATCAGTGCGATTAAAGGAATGACGGTCTTTCGCGTGGTCACATTTTCATGGGGTCGGTAAGCAACTGGCATTCGCCGGTCTGGGCTCCAGTCGCGAAGCGCGTCCGCGTCCAGGCAATTATACAGGAAATCTCATAACAATGAATGGATGATTCGTTTGTACGGGTCCGCGCTTCCGGCCGGTTGAAACGAAAGGTCCGGATCGCGGTGTGAAAGTGTTCCGGCAACGATGCCGCAGGCGCGGCCAGAAACGCAACCACAATCGATTCCGCAAACGTTTGCTATAAATATTGTTTAACGTGTATTGTCGCACATGAATGGAATATCTACATTGTCCACATATTTTTTCGAAAGTTTAGATTTCGGAAAAGACCGTCCTCTCGAACTTTTTTTTATTTTCCATAACCCAAACCAAATTAGTATGAAGAAAATTTACAGAAACTGGGGTATTCTGGTGATCGCCCTGTTGATGCTTGCTTCGCTGCCGTCGTACGGCCAGGCGTTCCAGGTTAGCGGTACGGTCAACGATGACGCAGGCCAACCCTTGCCCGGCGTTAGTATTCTTGAAAAGGGCACCGCTAACGGAACCACTACTGATTCCGAAGGCAAGTATTCGATCAATGTCGCCGGCCAGAACTCGGTCCTGGTCGTCTCATTTATCGGTTTCCAGACCCAGGAAATTAATGTGGGAAGTCGCAGCAGCATCAACCTCTCGCTTGCACCCGATGTCAAAGCGCTGGACGAAGTGGTGGTAACCGGTTATTCGATCGACACCCGCAGGCAGACGACGGGTTCCGTTTCTACAGTGAAGACGAAGGACCTCACGGTCGTCCCTTCCGGAAACGTTGAACAGCAGTTGCAGGGACGCGTCGCCGGCGTAACGGTAGTGACCAACGGGCAGCCCGGAACGACCAGCCAGGTTCGCGTTCGCGGCTTCGGCGCTTTCGGCGGTAACGAGCCTCTCTATATAGTAGACGGTCTCCCCACGGGCTCCATCGATTTTCTAAACCCCGATGATATTGAAACCACTACCGTCTGGAAAGATGCATCCACCGCTTCCATTTATGGAGCGCGCGCTGCCAACGGTGTGATCGTGTATACCACCAAGAAGGGATCAAAAGGTGCCCAGAAAATGAACATTACCCTGGACGCCATGACGGGTGTGACCGACCCTGGTAAGAGTCAACCGATGATGAATCCCACCGATTTCGCCGAGTGGACCTGGAACGCGGTCGAGAACACAGCTATGCAGCTGCAGAAGACGCCCACGTTCAACCACGCTCAATTCGGCACGGGCAGCTCTCCGGTGATCCCCGACTACCTGCTCGTCGGCACGTCAACCGGTGTCGTAGGATCGGTCGATCTCAACGCCGAGAAAGCGAATTACAACGTCACCGATTTCAGCCGCCCTATTTACCAGGTGGTAAAGGCCAATAAATCGGGTACCGACTGGTACGATGAGATCACAAGACCCGCACCCCTTGTGAGAAACACGCTTGGCATCAGCGGTGGCGGCGAGGCCAGCCGTTACTACTTCGGCCTCAGCATGCAGGATCAGGATGGTATCATGCTGTATCAGCATTTCAAAAGATATGCCTTCCGAGCCAATACCGAATTTGACATTTTGAAAAATCTCCGTTTTGGGGAAAATATGCAGTTCACTTACCGCCAGGTAAGACTCCTCCAGGGTGGTGGCGGCGGCTCGGGTGTATCCGACGATGAAAACGATATTCTCCAGGCGTTCCGGATGCCATCCATCATCCCGGTTTACGACGAATTTGGAGGCTGGGCCGGCACCAGGGCCACCGGGTTTAACAACCCGAGAAACCCTGTCGCCAACCTTTACAGGCAAAAAGACAACCGCGGATTCGCCGGCAATGGATTCGGGAATATGTACCTTGAATACGAACCGGTAAAAGATCTCGTGATTCGCACGAGCATCGGCGGCAGCTATCAATCGACCTACGGGTGGGCGTATTTTGGCCGCCAATATGAGAACTCTGAAAACAACTCGGCTGTGACCTACAGCGAAGGCGCCAGCCATGTTTTTGGATGGACCTTCACCAATACGTTGGATTACAAGAAGTCTTTTGGATCGCACAACGTCGGACTGTTGGTGGGCCAGGAAGCGCTCAATACAGGAAGGGGACGGAACATAAGCGGGAACGGGTTGAATCCTTTCTCCGAAGACCGCGACTTCGTCACATTGAATACCACGGAAGCAGGTTCGTCACGGACGGTCGGAAGCAGCTACTTCAAGGGTGTTAACTTCTCTTCCCTTTTTGGAAGATTGAATTACAACTACGATGAGCGATACCTGGCATCCGTTGTTGTCAGGCGCGATGGATCATCCCGTTTCGGTTCTGAAAACCGCTACGGCGTGTTCCCCGCGTTTTCCCTGGCATGGCGCCTGTCTGAAGAAAGCTTCATGAGCGGTGTCAGCTGGATTGACGACCTGAAGATCCGCGGTGGATGGGGCATCATGGGTAACTCGAACAACGTGGCACCCGACAACCAGTACAGCCTCTTCGCGACCAGCGTGGGAAGTTCCTCCTATCCGATCAATAACGCGGGTGCCGTCACAGGCTTTTACAGAAGCCGTATAGGCAACCCGTTGGCAAAATGGGAAAAAGCCGTGACCACCAACATCGGTTTCGACGGTTATCTTTTCAATAATAAAGTGGACGTGATTGTTGACCTGTGGCAAAAAGACACGGAAGACCTGCTATTCCAGGTACCCATCACGCTGATGAACGGTCCTTTCGCTGCGGCACCTTCGGTGAATGTGGGCAAGATGCAGAACAAGGGTATCGATATCCAGGTCATCACCAGGGGAAATATCTCGCAAGGCGTCGGTTATGAGCTCACGGTGAACGGCGGTTTCCTGAAGAACGAGATCGTCGCTCTTAACCCCGGGTCAACTTACCTCACAACGGAAAACCCGAGCTATCGTGGTATCACCCCGATCCGCAACCAGGTGGGCCGCCCCATCTCTTCATTCTATGGCTATGAAGTGGTAGGATTGTTTAAGAGCCAGGCGGAAATTGACGCCGCTGCCAAACAAGCCGGTGTCGTGAGAACACAAGATGCGTCCGCTTCAAGTGTGGCGCAGGGTGTTGGCCGCTTCCATTTCAGGGATATAAACGGAGATGGCGAGATCACGGATAAAGACCGCACCTGGTTGGGTAGCCCTGTTCCTAAATTTACCGGCGGTATTAACCTGAAGCTTACCTACAGCAACTTTGAGCTGGAAACGTATATGTTCGCCTCTATCGGCAACAAGATATGGAACCAGTCGAAGTGGTTTACGGATTTCTACCCTTCGTTTGCCGGCGCTGCCATCAGCGAGCGCGTGAAGGATTCCTGGACTCCGGAAAATCCGAATGCCACGATCCCCATCTTTGAGAACGTGTCGAACTTCAGCACCAATACGCAGGCGAACTCATTCTACGTTGAAGACGGGTCGTATTTCCGGATGCAGAACATCTCCCTTGCTTACAACCTCCCCGCTTCGACAGTGTCAAAGCTTAACCTCAGTAAGCTCAGGTTCTTCGCCGGCGTGAACAACATATTCACCATCACCGGCTATGAGGGTCTTGATCCCAGCGTTGGCGGCGACGTGGACACACGATTCGGAATTGACGTCGGTAACTACCCGATCACGAGAAGCTGGACCCTTGGTCTTAATCTGGGATTCTAGTTTATCCGGTTACCAAAAATTAAAATCAGAAATATGAAAAAGATAAATAAAATAATTTTCACAGTTGTCCTGGTTATCGGGTTTGCGGTTTCCTGCAATGAGGACTTCCTCGTTGTGAAACCGACCGGCTCAATCACGGAAGCTCAATTGACATCCAAGAATGGTCTTGAAGGGGCTTTGATCGGCGCCTACAGCATGCTCTCCGGCCGCGGCGGCTTTTACTCCGGATCCACCAACTGGTTCTGGGGAAGCGTGCGCGGAGGTGATGCCAATAAAGGCACGAACTCTGGCGACCAATCCCAGGTAAACGAAGTGCAGTCTTTCGAAGTGCAAACCACAAACACTTCGGTTCAGGATAAATACGCTGCATCCTATGAGGGTATCGCCAGGGTGAACGCGCTCATGCGCTTGCTTCCCAATGCACAAGCCACGGTGGCAGACGCTGACAAAACCAGGATCGAAGCGGAAGGACGCTTCCTGCGCGCCCATTACTACTTTGAACTGAAGAAGAACTATGGAGACACGCCATACATTGACGAAACAGTGGACTATGCCAACGGTATCAATGAAGTATCCAATAACACCGACCTGTGGGCCAAAATAGAAGAGGATTTCCAGTTCGCGTACGACAACCTGCCTGAGACGCAATCAGCTGTCGGCCGCGCCAACAAATGGGCTGCCGGCGCGTATCTAGCTAAAGCATACCTGTATCAGAAGAAATATGCTGACGCCAAAGCACTTTTCGATGACGTGATCGCCAGCGGTAAAACCTCGAAAGGTACTAAATATGAGCTGGTGGCCAACTATGGCGACCTCTGGAGAATTGCCACTGACCAGAATTCTGAAACCGTTTTTGCTATCCAATCTTCAGCCGGTACCGGAACGATCAATAACGCGAACCCAGACTTCGTGCTCAACTTCCCTTATAATGGTGGCCCCGCTGGTTGCTGCGGATTTTTCCAGCCCAGCTTTGAGCTCGCAAATTCCTACCGGACCGACGCAAGTGGCTTGCCGTTGCTGGATGGCAGCTACAATGACCCCGGAAATGAACTCAAAACGGACGAAGGCGTAGCCGCAACGGCTGCATTTACTCCGGATGCGGGTAACCTTGATCCGCGAATAGACCACAACATCGGTCGCCGCGGTATTCCTTACCTCGATCATGGCTTGCACCCTGGCATCGCCTGGATCCGCGACCAAAACTACGGTGGTCCGTATGCTCCCAAAAAGTTTATCTGGTCGAAAGCAGAAGAAGCGAGCGGCGTGGATAAAAGCTCCTGGACTCCGGGATACAGCGCGCTGAACGTTCCCATCATCCGTTTTGCTGACGTCCTCCTCATGGCCGCTGAAGCAGAAGTGGAGCTCGGCAACCTGGAAACCGCAAGGGGTTATGTGAACCAGGTGCGCGAGCGCGCCGCGAATTCCATCGTTATGAATGGCGCATCGCCGGCAGCGAACTACGTGATCGATACCTACAATACTACCTGGACCGATCAGGCAATGGCAAGAGACGCCGTGCGCTTTGAACGCAAGCTCGAGCTCGCGGAAGAAGGGCATCGTTTCTATGACCTGGTGCGCTGGGGCATTGCGGAGCCTGTGCTGAATGCATACCTCGCCTATGAGAGAACGAAAGTTCCCGCCACTCCTTTTTCAGGCGCGGTGTTCAATGCGGGTAAGGATGAGCTCCTGCCGATCCCTCAACGGGAGATCGATATCCTTGGTGCCGATGTCCTTCAGCAAAACCCCGGGTACTGATAAAATAAGGATCAAACTTTTTAGTATTTTACAAGGGCCAATGTACATTGGCCCTTGTTTTTTTTTACCCCATGAGAATAAATACCTGCACCCGCGTTAACGTTTGTCTCTTCCTGACAGGCCTGATGTTCGCCGCCTGTGAGAAAAAACCGGAAACCCTTTTTCAGCTGCTGCCTGCACGCGAGACCGGCATCACCTTCAATAACATTATTGAAGAGAATGACACATTCAACATCCTGACCCATGAGTATATCTACAACGGGGGAGGTGTCGGCGTAGCCGACTTCAACAACGACGGGCTCGAAGATATTTTCTTTTCAGGCAACCTCGTACCAAACCGCCTTTACCTTAACAAGGGCAATTTGAAATTTCAGGACATCAGCGCGGAGGCCGGCATCCAGGTGCAGGGGCGCTGGAGCTCCGGCGTGGCCATCGCCGACATCAATCGCGACGGATGGATGGATATGTACGTGTGTGCCACGATGAATCCTGACTCTGCCAGACGGCGCAACATGCTGTTCATCAACAACGGAGTCAACGCAGATGGGATCCCGACGTTTACTAATGAGGCTCGCGACTACGGCCTCGAACACGGAGGGTACAGCGTCACCGCCGCCTTTTTCGACTACGATAAGGATGACGACCTCGATCTCTACCTGCTGATCAATCAGCGAATGGACCAGATCCCCTCCAACTACAGGCCGAAGATCACAGACGGATCAGCACCCAACAATGACCGGTTATTCAGAAACAATAATAACGGCACCTTTACAGACGTGACCCGCGAGGCGGGCATCAACATCGAAGGATTCGGACTGGGATTGTGCGTCGCCGATCTCAACCAGGACGGCTGGCCCGACATCTACGTCTCCAACGACTACCTCTCCAATGATATACTCTATCTCAACAACCGGAATGGTACCTTTACCAATCGCATCGCGGAATTTGTAGGCCACCAGAGTCAGTTCTCCATGGGTAACGATGCCGCCGACGTCAACAACGACGCCATGCCCGATATCATCACCGTCGACATGCTCGCGGAAACGAACGACAGAAAAAAAACCACCATCGGCAACAAGAGCTACCTCACCTATATCAACAACGAGAAATATCATTACGAGCAACAGTATGTCCGCAACATGCTGCACCTCAACAACGGCCTCAGCCAGGGCATCAAATTCAGCGAGATCGGTCAGCTGGCGGGGATCCACGAAACCGAATGGAGCTGGTCTCCGCTGTTTGCAGACTTTGATAATGACGGAAACAAAGACCTCATCGTCACCAACGGCTTTCCAAAAGATGTTACAGACAAGGATTTTGCCAATTATCGCTCTACCGTCGGCAACATCGCCAGCATCGGGATGCTCAACGACTCCATACCGGTTGTGAAGATCCCGAACTACGCTTTCAGGAATAAGGGCGACCTGACGTTCCAGGATGTGACAAGGGAATGGGGCTTTTCAACACCCTCGTTCTCCAACGGCGCGGCCTTTGCCGACCTCGACAACGACGGTGACCTTGATTATGTCATCAATAACATTAACAGCGAAGCTTCCGTCTATGAAAACACGTTGTATGATCCCCGGAAGAAAGACGATCGCCCCACCAACTTCCTGCGACTGAGACTCGAAGATGCGTCGCACAATAAAACATCCGTCGGCGCCCAGGTGCGATTATATGCCAACGGCGGCGTGCAGTATTACGAGAACACCG
>DASVOT010000407.1:0-4831 GCA_036383235.1 Chryseosolibacter sp. | reverse complement strand
GCCTATCATATATTGCTTTCCTCCGGCCGCGTATCCGGACTGGACTTCTTCGAAGTCGTCCATAGAGATCGGGGTGCTGTCATCGAAACTCACATAGGCTTCCGTTACCAGGTCGTTCGAAAACTCCAGGTCGTGCTCCTGTTGAAGCTTCTTGTATTCATAGGAATAGTTGTAGGTAAGAGCGGACACGTCCGATAGCACCGCTGAACCGGTGGGATAGCTTCCGGCCCCTTTGCCGATGAAGATCTGGTTCTCGGCGAACGCCCCTTCCACCTGCACGGCGTTGTATTCATTCCTGACCGATGCAAAAGCGCTGTTGGATTCTATGAACTGAGGAGCGACAAAGCCAAAGATCTTGTTGCCTTTCTTGAAGGCCCTTGCGATCAGCTTGATCGTAAAACCGTTCTCACGCGCGAATTTAAGGTCCAGGTCGGAGATTTTGTCGATGCCGATGTTGATTACGTCGTCGGGTTTGACAAACACGCCAAAAGCGTGCGTAATGGCAATGACCAGTTTGTACTTGGCATCGTAGCCTTTGACGTCCAGCATCGGGTCGCTCTCGGCGAAACCGAGTTCCTGCGCCTGTTTCAGCGCAGCGGCATAACTCTTCCTTTCCTCAAAGACCTTTGTGAGGATGTAGTTTGTCGAGCCATTGAAAATTCCTTCAATGCGCCGGATCAGGTCGTTGTCGTAATATTCCTCCAGGTTTCTCAGGATGGGTATGCTTCCGCAGACAGAGCCTTCGTACAACACCGGCTTGCCATGCAGTCTCTGTAGATTGTAAATTTCTTCCAGGTGTTCGGCGAGCATTTTTTTGTTTGCCGTGACCACCGCCTTGCCATTCTCGAGGGCGCCCCTCACAATCTCGAACGCTGCATCGGCGTCGTCGATGAGTTCCACGACGATGTCGATGTCCGGGTCATTCAGGATCACCTGGCGGTCCCACGTGAAAAAGCTTTCGGGGATGGGCCTTTTTTTATTGCGGTTCTTCACGCAGACCTTTTTTATTTCCGCTTTGACGCCATGGGTCTCATGAAGCACATGATAAAGGCCCTGGCCTACGCAACCAAAACCAAAAAGACCCAATTTCAATTTCTTCTTCATACCAGAACGTTGCTGTAAGATTTGTTAAAATAATGAGTAATGATCCTCTTTAATTGATCGAATTCTACCAGGAACCCGTCATGACCGTAAATGGAGGTAAGCACCTGAAGGGTGGCTTTTGGAATATGTTTTGCCAGGAACTCCTGCTCTTTCAGCGGAAAGAGAATATCGCTTTCAATCCCGATGACGAGGGCGCTGGCCTTGATCTGCTTTAGCGCCTCTTCCAGGCTTCCCCGGTTCCTTGCAACGTTGTGGCTATCCATCATTTTAGTGAGGAGCCAGTACGTAAAGGCATTGAACCGGTTGGCCAGCTTTTCGCCCTGGTAC
Organism: Chryseosolibacter sp.; assembly: GCA_036383235.1. Classification (GTDB taxonomy): domain Bacteria; phylum Bacteroidota; class Bacteroidia; order Cytophagales; family Cyclobacteriaceae; genus Chryseosolibacter. The sequence goes on along the minus strand of DASVOT010000407.1, from coordinate 3,400 downwards.
CGCTGATAAGTCGCCGCCCTGAACTCGTCCGTCTTTTCAGTCGTCTTTTCAGACTGCGTTTCCAGAAAGGTGTCATAGTGCCGGTAGGAAAGCATGCCAATCGCCCGGGCAGCTTTCAATCCTTCCATTCCTGCGCGGGGATCGTTTTCCTTCCAGCTGGGGTCGGCCTCGATTGCCAGCCTCTGCGCTTCGTTGAAGGCGATGCCCCATGGGGAATGAAAGGCATTAGCCGCAATGGGAATGATGTGGTCAAAGAGCTGGGGCTGAAGAATGGCCCATTCGAGCACCTGCTGTCCGCCCAGCGAGCCGCCGATGATGGCGTGGATCTTTCGGATCTTCAGCTCCAGCCTCAGCAGATCGAACGCCCTGACTACATCACGGTTGGTCAGCAAGGGGAAATCATGAAAATAGGACCGCGTCGAATCGGGAATGGTGCTGAGCGGGCCTGTCGATCCGTAACAGCCACCGGGCATGTTGGCGCAAATGATAAAATGTTTTGACGGATCGAACGGTCCGCCAGCCGAAAACAGGCCACCCCACCAGTCCGTAAAGTCAGAGCTACCGGTCAGCGCATGGCATACCCATACAACATTCGTCCGGTCTTCGTTGAGGTTTCCGACAGTGGTGAACTTAAGCTGGAAAGAGGAGAGTTTTTCTCCTGATTCCAGCTCGAAGGTGTCATGGTAATGGAAAGTGTGATCCGTTTTCAACATATTCTTTCCTGTCAAGCGACGAGCTCGCCTTCAAACACTTTTTCAAAAGCTTTCTGGAAATCGGCCTTTATATCTTCAATATGTTCGATGCCAACGGAAACCCTCAACAGGTTCGGAAGCACACCGGCGGCGAGCTGCTCGGCGTCGGTCAATTGCTGATGCGTCGTGGCAGAGGGCTGAATGATCAGAGTTTTTGCATCGCCCATGTTTGCCAGGTGGCTGACAAGCGCGAGATTGTCAACCACACGCGTCGTATGTTCCTTTGATCCTTTCAAGGTGAAGGAGAGCACAGCCCCAAAGCCGTTCCTGAGATATTTTTTCGCCAGCTTGTGATACGGACTGCTTTCCAGGCCCGGGTAGTTGACGCTTTCCACCAGCGGATTTTTTTCAAGCCATTGTGCCAGCGCCAAAGCATTGTCTACCGACCGCTGGACGCGCAGGGAAAGTGTTTCCAGACCCTGCAGGAAAAGGAAGGAGTTGAACGGACTCAACGCCGGCCCGAAGTCACGGAGCCCTTCCACCCGGGCGCGGATGATGAACGCGATATTGGGAAGACCCAGCGGATTGTTTTCGCCGAATACATCCCAGAATTTCAGTCCGTGATAACCCTCAGAGGGCTCTGTGAACTGCGGAAATTTCCCATTTCCCCAGTTGTAGTTGCCACCGTCGACAATCACGCCTCCGATAGAGTTTCCATGACCACCGATCCACTTTGTCGCAGATTCAACCACGATGTTGGCACCGCGTTCGATGGGGCGGAATAAATAACCGGCGGCGCCGAACGTGTTGTCGACGACAAGAGGAAGGTCATGCTTCTTTGCCAGCGCGCTGATGGCGTCAAAGTCGGGAATGTTGAAGCCCGGATTTCCAATCGTCTCGACGTACAGCGCCTTCGTTCTTTTGTCGATTAACTTTTCCAGAGACTCGGCCTTGTCATTCTCCGCAAAGCGTGCATCGATCCCGAGCCTTTTGAATGATACTTTGAACTGGTTGTAGGTGCCGCCGTAAAGGAACGGGACGGACACAAAATTATCGCCGGCCTGCAGAATATTATTCAGCGCAATGAACTGTGAAGCCTGACCGGATCCGACGGCCAGCGCTGCCACGCCACCCTCGAGGGCAGCGACGCGTTTTTCGAACACATCGGTGGTCGGATTCATGATGCGCGTGTAAATATTGCCGAATTCTTTTAATGCGAACAGGTTCGCGCCGTGCTCAGAGTTCCTGAAATTAAAGGAGGTGGTTTGGTAGATGGGAACGGCCCGTGAGCCGGTGGTAGGATCGACCTGCTGGCCGGCGTGTAACTGAAGGGTTTCGAAACGTAAATCAGACATGGTTTTTTGTTTTTATAAGTCAATGATTGTTTAAAGGGTGTGAGCAGACGATAGCCGTAACCATTACCTGTCACCTGGCAGGTCATAGGCTATTTCGTTGCCGGTAGCGCTTCGCTATCGATTAACGGCAACGGTCATGGCAACAGCAACACATGCAGCAGTCTGCCTGGTCAGCCGGGTCAAGGATGTTGACCAATGATTGGAAAACTTCGTGGAAGACAGCTTCGAGGCCACGAAGGCTCAAGCCGGACTGAAGGACGTCGATGATGTTTTTCATTATTAATCGGTTTATATATCCTGAACCGGATTTTCCGGATCAGAGTCAGGATTTAGCACCTTTTCTTCCCAGGTATGTCCGGGAGGAGGGTTGCTAGCGCTTCACAGAGCCTGTCTCTCCGCGCTTCTTTATAAATCGGTAAAGCGAGATTGCTTATTCGACTTGCTACTACAAACCTAGAATGAGAATGAATTGTTTCCAAACAACGGACAAAAAAATTTTTGTCTGCCGCTATGCTGACGGTTGTTAGGAAAAAGTCGGAAACACGTGATCCAGAGGTACTAAAACGTTTGTTTGGCTGGCCGACACCAACCGGAAAAAAATCTTACATGACTAAAATCAGCATCCGACAAAGAGCCATAGCCCGACCATCCGGAAGGCTTTCAGGTGAGCATGCCGCCGTCCACCTGGATCACTTGTCCGGTGATGTAAGATGACATGTCGCAGCCCAGGAAAACACAGGCCTCCGCCACATCCTCCGGCCGCCCGCCGCGTTTCAGCGGGATGGCATCGTGCCACAGCTGAATGGTCTTCTCATCGAGCTTGCCGGTCATCTCCGTTTCAATGAAACCCGGAGCAACGGCATTGCACCGTACATTCCGCGAGCCCAGTTCCAGGGCCACCGATTTTGTGAAGCCGATGATGCCTGCCTTCGATGCGGCATAGTTTGCCTGGCCTGCATTGCCTTTAATCCCCACGATAGAGGTCATGTTGATAATGGATCCGCTCTTTTGTTTCATCATCGGCTTGGTCGCCGCTTTGACGGTGTTGAAACATGATTTAAGGTTCACGTTCATGACGCGGTCCCACGCCTCTTCGTTCATCCGGAGAAGAAGGTTGTCCATGGTGATGCCAGCGTTGTTGACGAGAATATCCAGAGATCCAAAGTCGGAAATGACATCGGCGACAAGTTTATCCGCTTGGGCAAAATCAGATGCATCCGACTGGTATCCCCTGGATTTTATTCCCAGGGAGGACAACTGCGATTCCAGGGCTTTTCCCTGTTCGACGCTCGAGAGGTAGGTAAAGGCGACGTTGGCACCCTCTTCCGCGAATTTCATGGCAATGGCTTTTCC
>DASVOT010000406.1:0-9841 GCA_036383235.1 Chryseosolibacter sp. | reverse complement strand
AATTGCAGCAAATGTATGCGCTGGACCACGCCCTCTACGTCAGTAACCTCCAGCACCTGAATAACAGGCTGACCCTCGATTATGGTGTGCGCCTTTCGGTGTTCCAGAACATCGGACCGGCCCAGGTGTACCTTTACGAAGATCCGCAGGACAACATCGACATCATCCGCACCGATACCCTGACCTACGACCGGTGGCAGCAGATCAAGACTTATGTGAATATCGAGCCGCGTTTTTCACTCCGGTATTTGTTGAAGGAGGGGCAATCTCTTAAAGTGTCCTATAACCGGATGGCGCAAAACACGCACCTGATCTCGTCAGGCACCGCCCCCGTGCCGTTCAATACCTGGAATCCCAGCAACTATTATCTGAAGCCCCAGGTGGCTGACCAGGTTGCCGCGGGTTATTTCAGAAACTTCAGGGACAATGAGTATGAGTTCTCCGCCGAGGGGTACTACAAGCAGTTTGTCAACGTCACGGATTTCGCCGATAATGCCGAGCTCTTTTTTAATGAGAACCTTTCCACGGAGTACCGCCAGGGTGACGCGTGGGCATATGGGCTTGAATTTTTTGTCAACAAGACAAAGGGAAAATTAACGGGCACGGCCAGCTACACATGGTCAAAGAGCATGCGGAAAATCGCGGGCGTCAACCACGGCATCGAGTTCCCGTCGAATCACGACCGGAGAAACGTGGTCAACCTGCAAGCTGCCTATGACTTCAGCGAGAAATGGGTTTTTGGCGGAACATTTACCTACAGTACGGGGCGTCCGTTGACATTACCCGCTGGCAAGTATGAGTACGCTAATTATAATCCCGATGTGCTGACAGAAAGAAATGCATATCGTTTGCCTGCTTTTCACCGGCTCGACCTTTCCGTCACGCTGAACCCGCGGAAGAATGCTACGCGCAGGTGGAAAGGCCAATGGGTGTTTTCCGTTTACAACGTGTACAACCGGAAGAATCCTTTTACCATCTATACAAGAACGAAGCAGGATAAAGACGGAAATATTCTCGGCGACGGCACGGAGAAGGAAGCGCGCCTCATCTACCTGTTTCCCGTTCTGCCTTCTGTAACCTATAATCTCAAATTCTGATTCCATGCGACCGATCATTACATTCACTCTTTTGGCAGGATTGTTTTTTTCCTGCGAAGAAGCCACGAAGCTCGACCTGAAGCAGACGCCTCCCAGGATCGTGATCGAGGGACTCGTCACCGACAGACCGGGGTTTCAAAGCGTGAAGGTTTCGCGGTCTTCGGCATTCTATTCGTCAGGGAAAAGCCCCCGTGTTGAAGACGCTATCGTCAGCGTCTTTGATGACGCCGGCCATGAATTCAATTTTGTTCACAATCCCCGCAACCACGCTGACTCGGCTGGGATCTACGTTCCGGAAACGGGATTTACGGGCGAAGTCGGAAGAACGTATACCCTCCGGGTTGAGGCAGACGGGCAGGTTTATCAAGGTTCCGACGCGCTGCCCGGCGTGATTGCAATCGACTCCCTGAAATTCCGGATAAACGAAGAGGAGGAAAAGGATCCGAAAGAACCGGGTAAGGTATATGAAGTGCTGATGTATGCCCGCGAGCCGCAGGATGAAGAAAATTACTACCTGTTCAGGTTTTACCGGAACGATTCACTGAAGGTTTACAATCCTACAGACATCTATTTTACACAAGACGATCTCCTGGCCGAAAACATCGACGGGGTCCCCTCCCCGGTCTATTTCGCTCCGAATGATCGGGCCAAAATTGAGGTCTACAGTCTGACGCGGAGAGGATATGTGTTCTACAACGACCTTTCCATCATTCTCACGAACGACGGCGGCGGCATGTTCGGGCCAATACCCGCTTCACCGCGCAACAACCTGACCAACGGCGCTCTTGGTTTTTTCCAGGTCAGTGCCGTCCGGGAGAGCGAAACCGTTATTGAATAACCCCGCTTTTCAGGCGACTGAAAATAATAACCGGAATTTCCTCTATTTTTGCGCCCGCTGCGCCCCAGGTTCAGCGGGCACTCTATTGGTTAATATCCGGGCATGCGAAATTCATTTTATTTCTTCTGTTTCTTCATTATAGCGGTCTTATCGGCATCCGGGCAGGATGTAGAGGACGTACTGGAGAATAATCCTCCCTCGCTGAAATGGTACCAGGTGAACACGCCTCATTTCCGCGTTCTTTATCCGGAAGGTTTCGATGCACAGGCCGAGCGCGTGGCGAATTCACTGGAGCACATACGGGAGCCTGAAGCCAAGTCGCTGGGAACGCTGCCGCGAAAAATATCCGTCATTCTCCAGAGTCAGTCGGCCGTGTCGAATGCTTTTGTCTCTATTCTTCCGCGCCGATCGGAATTCTACGCCATGCCTTCACAGGATTATAATTTCATCGGCACCAACGACTGGCTGAACCTGCTCATGTCGCACGAATACCGGCATATCGTTCAATACCAGCATGCGACGAGGGGATTCAACAAGGCGATTTATTATCTGTTCGGATCGATCTCCCTGGCCGGCATGGCGCAGGCAGCAGCGCCGACGTGGTTTTGGGAGGGCGATGCCGTCGCGGCTGAAACTGCCTTTACCCTCAGCGGGCGCGGAAAAATACCGAACTTCGGGTTGCTGATGAAGACCAATCTGCTCGAGGGACGAAAGTTCAATTACCACAAGCAACTCCTCCGGTCGTACAAGCACAACATCCCCGATGAGTATGTGCTTGGGTATTATATGATCACCTACCTGCGCAGGAAGACAAACGATCCCGATATATGGGGCAAGATTACCCGGCGCTCCTGGAGCGTGCCGTTCGTTCCGTTTGCCTTCTCCAACGCCATTAAAAAGGAAAGCGGTTTGCATGTCACCGCCCTTTACAATGAGATGGCCGATCAATTCGCGAAAGAGTGGAAAGCGGAGCTGGATGGCCTTGTGCTGACACCGTTTGTCAGAGTGAACCAGCGCCGTCGAAAAGCATACACGGATTACCTGTACCCGCAGCCGATGAAAGACGGAAGCGTTGTGGCCATGAAAAAAGGAATCGGAGACATCGAGACGTTTGTGATCATCGGCAAAGGCGGAGAAGAAAAGGTTTTCGTGCCCGGACCGATGAACGACACGGGGATGCTATCGGCAGAAGGCGGCAAGATCGTCTGGAATGAGTATGGCTTCGATCCGCGCTGGAGAGTAAAGAATTATTCACTCGTGAAAACCTATGACCTCCCGACGGGAAAGAAGAGGGTGATCGGGTCAAGGCAGAGCCGGTACGCCGGCGCGGCGGTCAATGCGTCCGGCGACCGCATCGTCACGATCGAAACGGACATCGCCTACAAAACGAGCATCGTGGTACTGGACGCTGTGAAAGGCGCGGTGCTAAAGCGTTTTCCCAATCCGGAAAATCATTTTTATTCGATGCCGCGCTGGTCGGATGACGGAAGGTCTATTGTCGTTCTCGAGACGTCGGCGGCAGGCAAGACCATTTCAAAGATCGATTTTGAAAGCGGCGCTTCCCGCGCGCTTCTGCCCGTATCTCAGGAGAACGTGGGGTATCCCGTGCTGTTCGGCGGCTACCTTTTGTTTAATTCCCCCGCCAGCGGGATTGACAACATTTACGCGGTGGATCTTGCCACCGGACGAAGGTTTCAGGTGACGAGCAGCCGCCTCGGCGCATACAATCCTGCCGTTACGAAGGACGGGCAAACGCTCATGTACAATGATCAGACGCGCGACGGTCTTGATATCGTCAGCATGCCTTTCAGTCCGCAGGATTGGAAACCATATGAGCCGAAGAGAGAGACGAGTCTTTTCTTCCAGCACCTGGTGGAACAGGAGGGGGATCCGGATATTTTTGCGGACGTGCCTCACACCCCCCTGGAGCGCAGGCGATACCACGCCATCAACGGGATCATTAATCCTTATAACTGGGGTGTGTCGGTCGACTCCGATCTCAAAGAGGCCAGCGTCGGATTACTTTCCAAAGACATCCTCAGCACCACCTCCCTGAGCCTGGGATATTTTTTTGACATCAACGAACGCACCTCGTCCTGGAGAGGGCAGGTGAGTTACCAGGGATGGTACCCGATCCTCGATGTATCGGCGTCGATCTCCGAGCGTTCAGTGAACGAAGGCAGCGCGGATTTCTATGACACACTGGTGAATCCCGTGGTAAAACAAACCCGTGATGTGATCTTCAAGTGGCACGAAAAAAATATCCAGGCCGGATTGAGAATCCCACTGCTGACGACCCGTTCAAAATATCACGGGAGCATCACCATTGGCAACTCGGTGGGCCTCACACAGGTGTCGGATTTCACAAACAATATCGGAGACGGCGGACGCATTGTGCCGAGGGGCGATAACCGCGCTTATTTCTTCCGCGACTACCAGTCGGACGGCCGGCTGTTGTACAACAGTTTCAATATTACCGCTTACCGTCTGCTGAAGCAGAGCAGGCGAGACATCCTGAGCCGGTGGGGCCAGCAGTTGGAAGTCCAGTCCTTTGAAACTCCGTTCGGCGGTGATTTCAGCGGACGGTTGATTTCAGTGCTGGGCATACTGTACTTTCCCGGTCTGGCCCGGCACCATTCGCTCTGGACCTATGGCGCATGGCAATATTCAGCGTTCAGACAGGCTGCAGACAATTACGTTTTCAGGAATCAGATACCGGCGCCGAGGGGTCAGACGATCTCGCGTTTTCAATACTTCTATTCCGCCTCCGCGAATTATACCTTTCCTGTCTGGTATCCGGATGTGGCAGTTGGTCCCTTTGTGAATTTCCAGCGGCTTCGGACGAACTTGTTCTTTGATTATGGATTCGGCGAGAGTCCATTGTTCGACAGCAGCAAGCAATATACCTCTGTCGGCGTGGAGGCAAAGTTGGACATCAATATTCTGAGGTTCGTGCCGCGGTTTGATATTGGCGTGCGGTTTACCAGGGGCCTGAGTCCGTCGACGACGGAAGTGGAGATGCTGATCGGCACGTTTAATTTCTAAAATCGGCCGGTTCTTAAAAAATCCTTGAAAATCCCCTTGAATAGCCTATTTTTGAAGGCTTATTCCAGGCACGAGCCTGGGGCGCAAAGCCGCAACTATTCATTTAAAACGTTAACCAAGAAATGGCAGAAATCGTACGGATGCCGAAGATGAGCGATACCATGACTGAAGGGGTGATCGCCAAATGGCATAAAAAAGTAGGAGATACCGTGAAGTCCGGGGAGCTGATGGCTGAAATCGAAACCGACAAGGCGACGATGGACTACGAGTCGTTCAATACGGGAACCGTTCTTTATCTCGGAGCCGAAGAAGGGCAGGCGGTACGGGTAAACGATGTGCTTGCCATCGTAGGGAATAAAGGAGAGGACTTTAAAAGTTTGCTGGCGGGAGCTTCAAAGACCGGGGAAAATGGCGGTACGGCGCCGGGAGCCGGAGACAAAACCCCGAGCCAGGCGGCGACACAGCCCCAGGCGGCACAAGCGCCGAGCGCTACGGCCACGGCGGTGGATACCTCCGGAATCAAGGCCGAAATTGTACTGATGCCCAAGATGAGCGATACGATGACGGAAGGCGTCATCGCTGCGTGGCATAAAAAAGTGGGAGATCCGGTGAAGTCCGGCGAGCTGCTTGCTGAGGTAGAGACCGACAAGGCTACGATGGAATATGAGTCGTACAACACGGGCACGCTGCTGTACATCGGAGCTGAAGCCGGGAAAGCCGTCCCTGTGAACGGCGTACTGGCCATCATCGGCGAGAAAGGCGCAGACTGGCAGACGTTGCTGAAGGCGCATCAGGCAAAAGGAACGGGCGACGCAAAAGAAGCGGAAACGAAAAAAGAAGCGCCCCAACAGGCGCAGCCAGCCGCCGCCGAGACCAGCCTGGCCCATGGATCAAACGGACGGATCAAGGCGTCGCCGCTGGCAAAGAAGCTGGCCAAAGACAAAGGAATTGACATTGCGCAGATACCCGGCTCGGGCGATCATGGCAGAATAACAAAAAGAGACGTAGAGAACTTCAAGCCGTCGGCACAGCCGGCCGCACCAAGGGAAGGCAAGGCCGCGCCTGCACCCGTCACGTTGCCAAAAGTGGTGGGGCAGGAGAGCTTCGAAGAGGTGCCGGTCTCCCAGATGCGAAAGACCATTGCAAGACGTCTGGCTGAAAGTAAATTTACGGCGCCGCATTTCTATCTCACCATGGAGATCAACATGGACAAGGCCGTTGACGCGCGCAAGAGCATCAACGAGATCAGTCCTGTCAAGATCTCCTTCAACGACATCGTCATTAAGGCAGTAGCGGCAGCGTTACGTCAGCACCCCGACGTCAATGTTTCATGGCTAGGCGACAAGATGCGCAAGAACCACCACATCCACATTGGCGTAGCCGTAGCGGTAAAAGAGGGATTGCTGGTCCCGGTCGTCCGTTTCGCCGACAATAAATCGCTTTCGCACATCGCCGTCGAAGTGAAAGACCTTGCCCAGAAGGCCCACGACAAGAAACTGCAGCCTTCCGACTGGGAGGGGAGCACGTTTACGATCTCCAACCTGGGCATGTTCGGCATTGAGGAATTCACCGCCATTATCAATCCTCCTGATGCGTGTATTCTCGCCGTTGGCGGGATCAAGGAGACCCCGATCGTTAAAAACGGGCAGGTGGTTCCCGGCAACGTCATGAAGGTTACTCTTTCCTGCGACCACCGCGCGGTCGACGGGGCTGTCGGGTCTGCCTTCCTCAAGACCCTGAAAGGCTTGCTGGAAGACCCGGTGAGGATCCTGATTTAGAGCTGGTTTGTACATTCAGTATGGGCGCGACGCCACCGGGCGACTAAAGGAATTTGAAATGGAGAAGATACACGCAACCACCATCATCGCAGTGATCCATAACGGAGAAGTTTCGATCGGGGGCGACGGGCAGGCGACGATGGGCAACTACGTGGCAAAAAGCAACGTCAAAAAGATCCGGAAACTTTATGAAGGAAAAGTCCTGGCCGGTTTTGCCGGGTCGACGGCCGATGCTTTCACGCTTATCGAGCGGTTCGAGGAAAAGCTCAACAGCCACGGCGGCAACATGAAGCGTGCAGCCATCGAGTTGGCAAAGGACTGGCGTATGGACCGCTTTCTCCGGAGGCTGGAAGCCATGCTGATAACCGTCAATAAACAGGAGTTGCTCGTCCTTTCCGGCAACGGGGATGTGCTCGAACCGGATCATCAGGTAGCCGCTATCGGCTCGGGAGCGATGTACGCACAGTCCGCCGCCCTGGCGCTGAAAAAGCACGCTCCCCACCTTACTGCCGAGGAGATCGTCAGGGAGAGCCTCCACATTGCAGCAGACATCTGCATTTATACCAATCACAATATCGTGGTGGAGAAACTTTGAGAGAAGTACCCTTATATGGATATAAGGAAATACGGATCTAAGGATATACGGCTCTAAGGAAATACGGATCTAAGGATATACGGCTCTAAGGATATACGGCTCTAAGGACGTATATCCGTATTTCCATATATCCATATATCCATATATCCGTATATCCATATATCCGTATATCCGTATATCCGTGCAACCCTCACCGGTCCTTCGCGGCCTCTTCCTCCGCTTTCTTTTCTTCCGCTTCGTGTTTGACGGATTCCACCTGCGGCGTGTGTTCGGTGGGATCGCGGGCGGCTTCATCGCTGTCTACGTCGCCCAGAAGGATGACGAAGGGTTTCAGGCGACTCGAGTATGCCAGCACGATCTTGAGGATGCCGATCGCCGGAACAGCCAGGATCATTCCCGCGATGCCCAGGATCTTGCCTCCGAGCAACAGCGCGATAATCGCCGCCAGCGCGTTGATGCTGACTTTTGAGCCGGTGATTCGCGGCGTGATGAAATTTCCCTCCAGGAACTGGACCACTGCAAAAACGGCGACGACACCGACGGCATACCAGATGCTGTCTTTTGTGATGAGGGCCATCAGCGTGGGCAGCAGCGCGCCGATGAAAATGCCCACGTAAGGAATGATGGTCAGCACGCCCGAAAGGATCCCGAAGAAGATGGCGTGGTTGATGCCCAAAATCAACAGTCCGGTGGTATTGAGGGCGGAGACGATCAGGGTTACCAGCAGCAGCCCCGTGATATATCCCTGTGTCACGTTTTCAATATCCTTTTTCCAGATCATCTCCTGGTGCCGTTTTGGCAGGAGGCTGAGGAAAAACAAATTGAACTTCTCGCGATAGATCAGGAGCAGAAACATGTAGATGGGAATCTGGACGAGCGTGGCCAGCGTGTTGCTGGTAGTCACCAGGAAATCGCCAAGGTAAATGCTGACGCTTTTGAGGAAATCCTGCACCATCTGATTGCGCTCGGTGCGGCCGATATTCAGCTGACTCCACATCAAACCCTTCACGTGGTTGAGAAACTGGTTTGCCTTCTCCTGGAGGTTCGGAAGATCGTTGACCAGGTAGATGATCTGGGTGACCAGCAGCCAGCCGAGGAGTGAGAAGAGGATCATTCCGCCCACGACGACAATAATAACGGCGAACGTAGTCCCGGTTTTGCGTTCAATCTTCTTCACCACCGGCAGCAAGACCATAGAGAGGAACACGGCAAAGGCAAGCGGTATGACGATGTCGCGCAAAAGGACGACGGCCAGGATCGTCAATCCGATAATCGTCATGAGCTTGTAGATGTAGTCGAGCCTGTTCCAGGACCGGGTTGCCATACTGTAATTTAACTGTTATTAATAGCGTTCACGATGATCGCGCAGGATTCTTTTATTTCACTTTTTGAAATGGTCAGAGGCGGAGCGATTCTGAAGCTGTCGGGATGGGAAAGGAACCAGTAGCAGATCACGCCGTTCATTTTGCAATGGTGCACGATCGCCGATACTTTTTCGGCGGAAGCAAAATCGACGGCGAACAGCAGGCCTATTCTCCTGATCTCTTTAATAGACGGATGCTGCAGATAGTGTTCGAACAGCTTTCCTTTTTCCTCGACCTGGGCGATCAGGTCTTCCTCTTCGAGGACGGACAGCGTAGCCAGCGCGGAGGCGCAGCAGACCGGATTTCCTCCAAAGGTGGTGATATGGCCCAGCATCGGATCGTGTGTAAGCGTCTCCATCATTTTCTCGTCGGAAATAAATGCGCCGATAGGCAGGCCGCCGCCAAAAGCTTTAGCGACGGTCAGAATATCCGGCGCGATGCCGTAGTGTTCAAAGGCAAAGAGTTTACCTGTCCTGCCCATGCCACATTGAATTTCGTCAAGAATAAGAATCGTGCCTGTGTCGTCGCATCTCCTGCGGATAGCCTCCAGGTATCCTTTTGAGGGAATCCTGACGCCGGCATCCCCCTGAATGGTTTCCAGGATGACGCAGGCAGTCCGATCAGTGATCTGGCGGATGTGCCCGGGATTGTTGAACTCGATAAACCGGACGTCGGGCAGCAGGGGACGGAATGCGCGTTTCTTTGTCTCGTTGCCAGATATGCTGAGGGCGCCGTGCGTGCTGCCGTGGTATGACCCCCTGCAGGAAATTATTTCCGTCCTTCCGGTATAACGCTTGGCAAGCTTCAGGGCCCCTTCGTTTGCTTCCGCTCCCGAGTTGACAAAATAGCAGCAGTTCAGCCGGTCGGGAAGGAGGCCCACCAGCTTTTGCGCCAGCAGGTTAGGCGAGGATTGTATGTATTCCCCGTACACCATTACGTGCATGTGCTTATCGAGCTGGTCCTTGATGGCGCTGATAACTTTTGGGTGCCGGTGCCCGACCACGCTGACGCCGATACCGGATATGAGGTCGGTGTACCGCTTGCCGTCGGGCGTATAGAGATAGATCCCTTCAGCCTTCTCGACGGGGATCAGGAACGGGTGGGGCGAGGTCTGGGCAAGCTTG
>DASVOT010000405.1:0-2130 GCA_036383235.1 Chryseosolibacter sp. | reverse complement strand
GGATATATGGATATACGGATATATGGTTATAAGGGTATAAAGGTATAGGGTATAAGGTATAGGGGTGTAGGATATATTGTGTAGAGGAAGTTACGTATAGCCTTATAGTTAGCGGTGAGGAGAAAGATGACACCTGGGGTCATACATAGAAGGCAGAGGGAAGGGGCGCAGTGACGGAGTGCCGGCGGCCCTGCGCGCAACGTATACGGGAACACTTTCGGCCGGCACTGCCAACAGCCAAGCGCCAAAAGCCAAGAGCCAAACGCTATTTCAGCAGATCAAACATGTGGGTGTACTTCAGCGTCAACCCGCGGTTGAGAACATCGCCCGCCCTGTATACATCGTTGTACACGAGAAAAAGCCCGGTGTTGGCCTGCTCCAGGATGCTGAACCGGACGTTGATCAGCCACATGTCGACATCACTGTTGTATTGAATAAAACTCTGCAGGTTGATGCGGGGCGTGAAGGAGTAGCTCAACCGAGATCCAAAGATCCTGGCGATGAAATCGCCTTCGGGTAAATGAACATCGTTAAGCGCCAGGCTGTATTCGGAATTGAATTTGTCGCCGAGCCTTAGGCCCACAATCCAGGTGTTGAGGTACCGGCGCCCTCCAAAAGAACCGCCCAGAACCGAGCGCAGATTTACATACAGCGGTTTGCTGGGATTGCTCATGAGCACGAGCTGCGCCTCGCGGTGGTTGTAGGTCGACGCGGGGACGATGATGCCCTCGGAGATCTCGAAGGGGGCAACCACACCCTCGGTTGTGAAGTTCATTCCCGTATGGATCTCGAGTCCGTTTAGCCACACCCAGTGATTGTCGACATGGAGGTAGCTCGTCTCGAGAAAGTTGTCGTACGTCCAGTAGCTCCTGTAGCTGAAGTGGGGACGCCATTCCATCAGTCCGAACTTTCCGTTCATGCGCACCTGCTTTAACAGGGCCACTTCCGGTTTGCGGTAGGCGGAGCGCAGCAGGAAACCGACTTCCGGGTTGAAGCCTTCTCCCACTTCGGCGTAGCCCGCTGACCCTTTGATGCCATTCCATTCATAGCTTCCCAGTATTTTGAAAGACTGCTCATTCAATTCCATTCCAGGTGTCTGGGTTCTCGCATAGTATCCGGAGATGGTCGCCTTTTTTCCCAGTCCCCATTTTCCGTCGAGGGCGAATGTGCGGTTGTAGTGGCCGGCTGTGTCGAGGCTTTGGCGGTTGACGATCAGGGCGCCGATCGACGACCGCTGCGCGAGCTGGTGGTTGACACGGGCCACGGTGAAATTATTTCTCTCGATGCCGAGCTCGGGGCGGTCATCGGTGATCATGTTCAGGAATCCAATGTTCGTATCGTTGACCTTTCCCGATACGCGGGCGCCACCGATGATCGGTACCACCTCGCCGTCGGGGCCGATGCCGATCCTGCGACTGAAAAAAAGATCGACCTCGCCGGTCGCTCCCACTGTAAACTGGCCGGCATTCTCCAGGAAAAAAGGTCTTTTCTCGGGGAAGAAAAGATTGAAACGGTCGAGGTTGATCTGCTGCTGGTCGACTTCCACCTGCGCGAAGTCGGTGTTGTAGGTCAGGTCAAGGGTTACCGATGGCGTAATACTGTACTTGACATCCGCCCCGATCTCGGGCTCGTATTTTGTGTCCGGCGAGGGACTTGCAAAATCTTTGCTGGCCCTTCCCAGAACATAGGGAATAAATTTCAGGTTGCGGGGTGCCTTGAGATCCAAACCGGTCAGCGTGCCGGCGAGCGACAACCTTTTCAGATCGAACTGGATTGGAAGGGAAGCCCAGTAGGCGATCTCATTCGTTTTGCGGATGTTGCGCTGAAGGTTAAGGCCCCACGTCTGATCGTCGCCGGATGCAAATCGCAGTGTCCTGAGCGGAATGGCGAACTCGGCGCTCCATCCATAGCTGCCAACCTTTGACTTCACTGTGAAAGACGCGTCCCAGTTGAGGTTGAAACCTCCGATCACGCCCACCTGTTGCCGCGTAACGGACTGGTTACCCTGCCCTTCATTGTCGACCTGGCCATCGTATTCCACGCCAATGGGATTCGTTCCGAAAACAAATCCGTTCTGACCATCGTGATAAGTATCAAGGATGAAAAGAAAGCTGTCTGTGTTGTCGAGGG
>DASVOT010000404.1:0-1909 GCA_036383235.1 Chryseosolibacter sp. | reverse complement strand
CGTTTTCGGTCGTCGTTGTAATCCATTCGTGGCGGAAGCTGCCGAACGGCGGGATCTCCTTCTTTTACGGGAGGCACCGTATCGGGGTCCGGTGCAGGTATCTGCGCGAGTAATCCGGAGGTTGCGCAAAGGATCAGGAATACAGGGAGCCATATAGCCTTTTTCATAACTGTCATGGTTAGTTTGCGGGCATTCTGAACAATTCCGTGCCGGCGAAAAAACAATCTGCAACCCGCCACCATCGCCGGGCTGCTGATGCACATTCCTTTGTTGCCGGTCGGCATCAATTCCACTCATTAGGGGCAAGGGTAAAGCCGGCGGAGGCACGTTATCCCACGGAATCGGCAAAAAAGAGTCTCATGCCTACGTGGGAATGAGGTGCTTGGGTATCGCCGGTTGCAATCGGGGCATGGGATTTTTGCCAACCATCAGGAAAATCAAATCGTACGTGTCACCACGGAGCCGGTAACCCTTGAGCCTAACAGACGAAAACTTAAACGAAAGAACAATGAAATCCAGAAAAGATAAATCCCCCGATCCCAATCGGGAAGACCGCAAGCGGAACGATGATCTGAACAAAGCAGATAACGCGGGTGAAAAACGGAAACTTCCGGGAGACTATCCTTCGAAAGAAGACATCATGAACAAGATGAATACGAGAAGAGTGGGGATCGATGTGGAGAATTTTTCGCGCGCTGTCGGGACGGAGAATTTCAACGTGAATGAGCCCGTGATCACAAACCCCAACAGCATTGAAGAGGATCCCCTTCCGCCGGGGGAAGACCTGGAAGATCGCCGCGATCACTTCGCCATGGAGCATCCGGTGACGAAAGACATGGACGAGAGTGATCTGGATATTCCGGAGCGCAATGAAAGCGACGTCACAGAGGAAGACCTGCAGGCATTGGGCCCGAAAGATCTCAGCATGGATATGGGTGAGGACGAGAAACTGCTGAAGAACCGCGTATGGCCGGTGGATATGGCCGGAGGAGACCTGGATGTTCCCGGCACCGAACTCGACGACGCGAACGAGGCCATTGGTTCGGAAGACGAGGAGAACAATCCGTACAGCCTCGGAGGCGATCGTCACGAGGATAACCTCGAGGGAAAATAGTCGCCCAAAAAGGTTTACACAGGTCCGGAAACCAAACAATCGCGTGGATTGTTTCAGGCTATTATGGACCATATAAATAAAGAGAGAGCACTGGGTTTGTTGCTGATGGTCGCCAGTTCCATTGCGTCCATCCTGCTGTTAACCCGGATTTTATAGGTTGTTTTCAGGCGATTCAAAACCTGCCGCTGCCCGGCAGGTTTTTTTATTCATTTCTCAACGTGTTCGCGGGATTCGACATAGCAGCTTTTATCGTCTGGGCGCTTACGGTGATGAGCGCGATGGCCACCGCGACTGCCGCGGCGAAAATGTACAGAAGAAAACTGTTGTCGATATGATAGGCGAATGACTGAAGCCATTCATCGGTGAAATACCACGCAATGGGCCACGCAATCACATTGGCGATGAAAATGAGGATGATCATTTCTTTCGACAGCAACTGAACAATGTTTCCGACGCTGGCCCCGAGCACCTTGCGGATGCCGATCTCTTTAATCCGTTGGAGCGTATTAAACGTGGCGAGGCCGAATAATCCCAGGCTCGCGATGAAGATCGCCAGTCCTGAAAACACGATAAACAGCTGCCCCTGTTTTTTTTCCGCGTTGTACAATTGCGCGTATTGCATGCTGAGGAAGTTGTATTCGAAGGGACGTTCCGGCACGAATTCCTTCCAAATTTTTTCGATATGCGCAACGACATCCTGCATGTTATTTCCCGCTGCCTTAATGGAGATATTCCCGTATTGCCCGATGTGAAATATCACGGGCACAATCTCCTCATGCAGGGATTCAAAATGAA
>DASVOT010000403.1:0-8784 GCA_036383235.1 Chryseosolibacter sp. | reverse complement strand
TCATTGCCGGTCTCCTTGACTATAAAACTGACGACAAGCGGATCAAAGAGGCGCTCGATATCGCCTCAACGGAGGGCCTGAAGTTTTCTTTTAAGTCGATCGGAAACGCTTCAACCCTTCACCCGAACACCATCCGTCTTCAGATAAAGAGCGGCGACAGGTCGGTGGAAGTGCTGGGGGAGAGCAAGGGAGGCGGATTGATCAATATTGCAGAGGTGAATGGATTTAAAGCGGATTTCAGCGCCAGCCTGCATACGCTGATCATCACGGCCGGGGATGTAAAGGGAAGCATCGCCTTTATTTCCGATGTCCTCGCCCATGACGACTGCAACATCGCCACCATGTCAGTATCCCGCAAGGGGAAGAACGATCTTGCCTGCCTGGTGATCGAAATGGATTCGGGCCTCAAACCCATCACGCTGCAGTATCTTAACAGCCTATCCTGGATAAAAGAAATCATCTATATACCGGACATCGATCGTTAACATGAAAATAAAAACCCTGCTGATCCTTTCCCTGGCTTGCGCTGGCTTTTCCCTCGCCGCCCAGCAACAGGATTCCACCGGATTAAAGGCGGTATGGACGCTGCGAGAATGCGTTGATTACGCGCTGGCCAATAACCTTCAGATAAAAAGAAGCGAGCTTTCACTGGAATTAAGCAGTATTGATAAGAGGCAGGCGAAGATGGCCATACTGCCCTCGGCCATTGCGTTCGGGTCATACGGTTACAACTGGGGCCGCGGCATCGATCCGGTTACAAATCAATTTGTTTCATCCCAGCGGAACGGCTACACGAGCATCGGGGCGAGCGGCGACATGAGCCTTTTCAACGGGTTCCGGATCCAGAATACTGTCAAGCAAACTTCCCGTGACTTCCAGGCCTCCGAGCACGATCTGGAAAAATCCAGGAACGACGTCAGCTTGAATGTGGTCTCGCTGTTTGTGAATGTGGTGTTTAACAAAGAGCTGGTGGAGAACGCCCGTCTTCAGCTGTTGTCAAGCCGGCAGCAACTGGAGCGAACGCAAAAATTAGTGGCCGCCGGGTCGCTGCCCAAGTCGAATGAACTGAACTTACAAGCGCAGGTAGCCACGAATGAGCTAAACCTCATTAACCAGGAAAATGCCCGGAATCTGTCGTTGCTGCAGTTGCAGCAGGCCCTTCAGCTCCCCGCCCGCGACGACTTCGATGTGGAGATTCCGGTGATCACGCCGGAAGACCTCATCCTCGATCAGACGAGCGAAGAGATCTTCGCGATTGCGAAAGGCACCCTGCCGGAAATCAAAAGTGCAAAACTGCGGATCGAGAGCTCGTATTTTGCCGTGAAGGCGGCGCGCGGCGATCTTTATCCACGCTTGACGATGAACGGCTCTGTGAACACGAACTATTCCAGCTCTTCCGCCACGCGTTTCGTTCCCGATGGCGGTTTCAATACATTTCAAACCGGATACTTCGTTCAGGGAACCAATACTCCCGTTTATGGGCTCCAGCCGACGGGCTCATTCCAGGATATCTACGGGTTTAACGACCAGCTGAAAGATAATATTTATAAATCCGTCAGCCTGCGGTTAACCATACCGATCTTCAACCGTTTCAGCGCGAGGGCCAGCCTGCAGAAGGCGTTGATCGCCAGCGAACAGGCCAAGATCAGCGCGCGGGAGATCGACAACACGCTGAGGCAGAATGTTGAGACATCGTACAACAATGCCATCGCAGCGTCCAAGTCATACAATTCGTCTTTGAAGCAGGTGGAGGCCAGGGAAGAAGCCTACCGGATGGTGAAGCAGCGATACGATATTGGCGCGGCCAATTACGTCGAATACCAGGTAGCGGAGAATGACTTGTTTCAGGCCCGAAGCGACAACAGCCGGGCGAAGTATGAATTTATTTTCCGCAGAAAAGTGCTAGATTTTTATCAGGGTAAACCCCTTGGCTTCTAATAACCGGTTCCGATGGCAAAACAAAAACAAAAATCCAACAGACTCATTTACTGGCTCATTGGAGCCCTGGTGGCGATTATCGCATTTCTTGTGATCGGAAAATCCGCCGGCTGGATTGGCAAGCCCAAAGAAATTGAAGTAGAGCTGGCAAAAGTAAAGCGCGTCAGCATCGTAGAGAAGGTGAGCGCATCGGGCACGGTTCAACCCGTGACGGAGGTGAAGATCGCGCCGGAGGTTTCGGGCGAGATCATCGACCTGCTTGTGAATGAAGGCGACGCGGTAAAGCGCGGACAGCTGCTGGTGAAAATCCGGCCAGACACGTGGGAAAGTCAGCTGGAGCGGGCACAGGCTTCGCTCAGCCAGCAACGCGCAAATCTCGCGCAGGCGGAAGCGAACCTCAATGCTTCAAGAGCGCAGTTTATCAGGGCGGAGCAGGAATATAAGCGGCAGGAAACCCTTTGGGAGCAAAAAGTGATTTCCGAGGCTGACTGGCAGCTGGCCAAGCAGAATTACGCCATCGCGAAAACAGATGTTACTTCACGCGAAAAATCAGTGGAGGCGGCAAAATATGTGATTCAAAGTACGGAAGCCGCCCTTCGCGAAGCGCAGGAAAACTTCCGGAAGACCTCCGTAGTTTCGCCGATGGATGGCATCGTTTCAAAACTGATTGTCAAGAAAGGTGAGCGTGTGGTAGGTACTGCGACCATGGCCGGTACTGAAATGTTGCGCATCGCCGATCTGAACGTGATGGAAGTCCGCGTCGACGTGAATGAGAATGACATTGTCAGGGTATCGGTGGGCGACACGGCCATTATCGACGTAGATGCCTATGCGAATGCAAACAAGAAATTCAAGGGTGTCGTCACCCTGATCGCCAACACGGCGAAGGACAAACTTTCAGCCGATGCGATTACGGAGTTCGAAGTCCGTATTCTGATTCTCGATAACTCTTATCAGGATCTGGTGAAAGCCGGCAACCGGTTTCCGTTCCGGCCCGGCATGACGGCGAGCGCGGACATTCTCACTGAGCGCAAGGAAAATGTTTTGGCCGTTCCGCTGGCGGCCGTTACCACCCGGAATCCCAACCAGGTGCAGGCCGGTGATCAAAAGCAGGGGCCGCCAAACCGGAATGCGAGCCAGACTTCCGCGCCGAACGACCAGCAGAAAAAACCTGACGAGACCAAAGTGGTTATCTTCGTGAACGACCACGGCATGGCGAAGATGAAAGAGGTAAAAACGGGTATCAGCGATTTCGACAACATTGAGATCCTTTCCGAGCTCGGCGACAGCACAGAAGTAGTCACGGGGCCCTTCCTCGTCGTGTCCAATCGTCTGAAAGACGGAGACAAGGTACGACCCATGGAAAAAAAGGAAGAAACCAAAAAGGATTAACACACTCCCGTTGCATGACGAAGACCCGCCCGGTAAAAGGCGGGTTTTTTTTATTACCTTTCGATCCGTTGTCTTAATTATCCCGCTATATGATCCAACACCCCTGGCATGAGGTCGCTGCCGGCAAAAATCCTCCCTCATTCGTAAATGGAATAATTGAGATTCCCAGGGGGTCGAGGGCCAAGTACGAGATCGACAAGGAGAGCGGTCTCATCAAACTCGACCGGGTGATCTATGCCTCCATGTACTATCCGCTGAATTACGGATTTATTCCCCGGACGCTTGGCGAAGATGGAGATCCACTCGACATTGTCGTCCTCACGCAGGTATCGGTGGTTCCGTTGTGTCTCATCCCTTCGAAAGTGATTGGTGTCATGCAGATGATTGACCGCGGCGAAAACGATGAAAAGATCATCGCCGTTGCAGAACAGGATCCAAGCGTTAGTCATATATCGGATGTGAACGATCTTCCGCCGTATTTGCTCTCGGAACTCCGCCATTTTTTTGAGAATTACAAGACCCTTGAAAACAAGAAAGTGGTGATCAATGAGTTCCTGCCAAAGGAGCAGGCTTACAAGGTGATCGAAGACAGCATGAAATCTTTTCAGGCTCGTTTTGGAACGAACGACCGACCAATCTGACCTGTATGTCTGAGCAGTCAGCGATACACTTTTGCAGGATTTGCGGAAGTCAAGTCAACGGGCATTGTTACAGGGTGAAGGAAATGATGTTCGGGATGCGTGATGAATTCCTATATTTTCAATGTTCTCACTGCGGATGCTTGCAGATTGCGAACATCCCGGAAGACATGTCGAGGTATTATCCCGCGAATTATTACAGTCTTCAAAAGGATGATGGTGAGAAGTTTTCCGGTCTGAAAGGGAGGCTGAGGAGGCTTACGCTCTCCGCTCTCATCTTTAACAGGAATGCTTTTGACAGGTTTATCCGACGATTTTATTCGCCAATTTCGCTCCGGGTCTTGCGCGATCTGAATATAACGCGGGATACCAGGATACTCGATGTGGGTTGCGGGAGCGGGCGCAAGTTTTTATATCCGTTGGCGGAATTGAATTTCACGAAAATCGCGGGTTGCGACCCATTCCTGGAGCAGGACATCGGGTATCCCAACGGCTTGAAGATCTATCGATCGGATATTTTTGCGATGAAAGGTAAGTGGGACATCATTACGTATCACCACGTATTTGAGCATGTTGCCAATCCGCTGCAAAATCTCTTGAAGGTGAAAGCGCTATTGACGGAAAACGGTATTTGTATCCTGAGAATGCCAACCGTGTCGTCGTTTGCCTGGGAGCATTACCGGGAAAACTGGGTTCAACTGGATGCGCCGCGACATTATTTTCTCCACTCGATCGAGAGTGTGCAGTACCTGGCGGCGGAAGCCGGCATGAGTCTTTTCAGGTTGGAGTTCGATTCCACCTATAAGCAATTTGCCGACAGCGAAAGATATTTGCTTGGCGAGTCGTTGCGATCTCCGCGCAAGCGAGGGCTGCTGAATTTCTTAAAAAGAAAAATGAGAAAAGTGCGGTACAGGAGGATGGCAAGCAGAATGAACAGACTTCAAAAAGGCGACCAGGCGGTTTTTTTTCTCAGAAAGAGCGCGCCGGATTCGCGGCCCGGCCGGGCGAAAGCCGCAGGGTAAGATTTGGAATTCCTGCTTTTTATTCTTCGGTCGCGCTGAAGATAATCAGAAGATGCGCGGCAGCGCGTTTTCTGATTTTGAAAATGCAACTGGTTGCAGATTCTATCCGGCGGAAAAGCCGGCTGAACGCGGATATTGACAAAAAAGGGCCCGCTGGTTTGGTTCCAAAAGACGCAGCGTCTGAAAGAACTAATCTTCGTTTTTGTTATGTTTGGCAAAGTAAAGGCTTAACCGATGAAGGTATCTGTCATAATAAGCACCTATAACGCTCCTGAATGGCTGGAGAAGGTTCTGTGGGGTTATGAGCTGCAGTCCGATAAAAACTTTGAAATCGTGATAGCGGACGACGGTTCAGGTGCCGAGACACGTGACATCATCGAGGATTTTAAGGCGCATTCATCCCTGGAGATCGTTCATGTATGGCATGAGGACAGGGGATTCCAGAAATCCGAAATTCTGAATAAAGCTATCCAGGCCAGCACGACTGACTACCTGATTTTCTCTGACGGTGATTGTATCCCGAGGAAGGATTTTGTGGCCGTCCACGTGCGAAATGCGGCTCCCGGCTATTTTTTATCCGGGGGCTACTTCATGTTGCCCATTGAAACCAGCCATGCCATAACCCGGGAAGATATCCGGAATGAAAATGCTTTTAAGGTCTCGTGGTTGAAAGAGAACGGGCTTGCGCGCACGTATAAAACCCTGAAATTGACCAGCACCGGGTTCCTTCAAAAATTCCTGAATTTTGTGACGCCGACGAAAGCCACCTGGAACGGGCATAATTCGTCCGGATGGAAAAAAGACATTGTTGCTGTGAACGGGTTCAACGAGCAAATGCAGTATGGCGGGCAGGACCGCGAGTTGGGCGAGCGGCTGATGAACATGGGCATCCGGGGGAAGCAGGTCCGATACAGCGCGGTGTGCATACACCTGGAGCACAAGCGCGGATATAAAACCGTCGAGTCTATCAAAAAGAACAAGAACATAAGGAAGGAGACCAAGTCGCTGAAGAAAACATGGACAGACTTCGGCATAGTAAAAGCAAAGGGATAGGCCCGGATGAATGTTTCGTTGATTATTTCAGTGTATAAGGACGTGTCCAGTCTCCGAACTGTTCTCGAAGGGTTGAGATTTCAGCGATACAAGAATTATGAGATCGTAATATCGGAGGATGGAGAAAGCAATGAGATGCGCGATTTCCTGGAGAAATATTCGCATGCGAATCCGATCGTTCATTTGACCCAGCCCGACGTTGGCTGGAGAAAAAATCAGGCGCTTAACCGGGCGATTAAAAACAGCGGAGGTGACTACCTGATCTTCATCGACGGCGATTGCGTACTGCACCACATGTTCATTGAAAACCATGTTCGATTTTCCGGCCCGGGGAGAATTCTTGCGGGGAAACGGGTGAAGCTGGGGCCGGTGTTCTCAACGCTGTTCAAAGAGCACATCAGCCAGCTGCCTGCGCTGGAGAGAAAGGTTGAGACCGAAAAACGAAGCATGAGGAAAGACGGGGCGAAATTTTACGAGGAGGCGTTTTACATTGATCCCGATGGACCGTTGCGCATGATCCCGAAGCTGCGGAAGATGCACCAGCTCAAGGGTTGCAATATGTCCTGCTTCCGGAAGGACATCCGTGCCATCAATGGCTTCGATGAAGATTACATCCTGCCTGCGATCGGGGAAGATATCGACCTGACGTGGCGGTTTAAGGGTTTGGGATACTCCCTGTTTTCACTCCGAAATCTGGCGGTGCAATATCACCTCCACCATCCGGAAAACTGGACGGATCAGTCGAAGAACTTACAACTGATGGAGGAGAAAATGGGTCTAAAGCAATATGTATGTCGCAACGGATTAGAAAAGCTACCTGTTTCGTGAGATGACGGATGCTGTCAAGATATCGGCCACCATCATTACCTTCAATGAAGAGAAGAAGATCGAGCGGTGCCTGCAGTCACTCTTAGGGGTGGCGGACGAGATTGTGGTTGTGGATTCATTTTCTACCGATCAGACGGCTGCTATTTGCTCGCGGTATCCGGTGGTATTTATCCGGAACGTATTCGGCGGATACATCGCCCAAAAGAATTTTGCGATGGAGCAGGCCTCTTACGATTGTATCCTTTCGCTGGATGCGGATGAGGTGCTCTCGGATGAGCTCCGCGCTTCGATCCTTGCTGTTAAAGCCGATTGGGGAAAATACGATGGATATTCGTTCAACCGGTTTAATAATTATTGCGGAACGTGGATTCGTTTTTGCGGCTGGTATCCGGACCGTAAGATCCGGTTATGGGATCGTCGCAAGGCCAGGTGGAGGGGTGAGGATCCGCATGACAAAGTGAAGCTCGCCCCGGATCGCGTCAAGAGGTTGCGTGGCGACCTTTTACATTACGCCTATCTTACTGTGGATGAGCACCTGACACAGATGCATAAGTTTGCAGAGGTAGCGGCAAAAGCAAAATACAGGAACGGTAAGAAACCGGTTTTTATTGTTCATGTGATTTTTAATCCCATATTTAAGTTCTTTCGCAAATATTTGCTGCAGCTGGGATTTTTGGATGGTTATTATGGTTTTGTATTTTGTGCTGCAACATCGGCATTGAATTTTTATAAATATTTGCGATTGTATGAGTACCACAGAAGTGGTTTACCTGAAGAGCAGTTAAAGCAATAGGCATGAAGGTTTCTGTGATCATCAGTACGTATAATTCTCCTGCATGGCTTGAAAAAGTTTTGTGGGGATACACCTGTCAGGATTACAGGGATTTCGAGATCGTCATTGCCGATGACGGATCGGGGGCGGAGACGGATACGCTCATCAGATTTTTCCAGGAAAATACAGCGCTGGAGATCTACCATGTCTGGCATGAAGACAAAGGATACCGGCGACAAACGATCCTGAACCAGGCCATCCTGACCGCTCATACGGAATACCTGATCTTCACTGACGGAGATTGTATTCCGAGGAATGATTTTATTTCGACCCATGTGTCGCAGGCGGAAAAGGGATACTATCTCTCTGGCGGGTATTGCAAGCTTTCCATGTCGCTGAGCAATAAAATTTCAAAGAACAACATCCTGAGCCGCGAAAGCTTCGATCTGAAGTGGCTTCGCTCGTTTGGACCGGTCGGGCTGTCGCAGCGTCGCAAACTGAATGCCAGGGGAATATGGGCGAGCTTTCTGGACATTATCACGACCGCGAAACCTACTTTCAACAACTGTAATTCCTCCGCGTGGAAAACCGACCTGCTTGCCGTGAACGGATACGACGAGCGAATGCAATACGGAGGATCCGACCGCGAGATCGGTGAGCGGCTTCGCAACCTGGGCATTGTGGGCAAACAGATCCGGCACAGGGCAATCGTGTTGCACCTTGATCATCCGAGGGGATACAAAACAGACGAGTCCATCGAGAAGAATTTGCTTATCCGGAAAAAAACAAAAGCGCTAAAGGTTAGCTGGACACCCCATGGCATCGTTAAGTAACGGTTTGCAAGCGGAAAACAGAACCAGCAGCGGGTAATACTTTCCCTTCTCCCAAAACCAGTTGGTGAATCGCATGCGCCGGTGTTTGCCGGGCCCGCGGAGATATTGATTGAAGAAATATGAAAATAAGTGGTTTTACAATTGTGCGGAATGCGGCTAAACTTTATTACCCGGTAAAACCGTCGATCGAATCGATCCTGCCCCTCGTTGATGAATTTATCGTCGTGCTCGGCGATTGTGACGCAGACGATACTACGGAGAAAGAAATCAGCAGTATCGGATCGGATAAGATCCGGTTGATCCGTACG
>DASVOT010000402.1:0-1916 GCA_036383235.1 Chryseosolibacter sp. | reverse complement strand
AGTATATGTTCCCAACGACATTTTGCTGGACAGCGACCGGCAACAGATCCTCATCATCACCGGTCCGAACATGGCTGGGAAGTCGGCATTGCTGAGGCAGACGGCGCTGATCGTGCTGCTGGCGCAGATGGGAAGTTTTGTTCCCGCGGAGAGCGCGGATATCGGGATCGTTGACAAGATCTTCACGCGGGTGGGCGCCAGTGATAATTTGTCGCGGGGCGAGTCGACCTTCATGGTCGAGATGACGGAGACGGCCAGCATCCTGAACAACCTCAGTCACCGGAGTCTGCTCCTCATGGACGAGATCGGTCGGGGGACGAGCACGTATGACGGTGTTTCCATCGCGTGGGCGATCGTGGAGTACCTGCACAACCATGGTCAGAAGGAATGCAAGCCGAAGACGCTGTTCGCCACGCATTACCACGAGCTGAATCAGCTGGCGGAGGACCTGCCGCGTGTGAAAAATTTCAACGTTTCTGTAAAGGAAGTCGGCGACAAGGTTATTTTCATGCGCAAGCTGAAAGAGGGCGGCACGAATCACAGCTTTGGCATTCACGTGGCGCAGCTGGCGGGCATGCCGAACCGGATCGTTTTCCGCTCGAACGAGATCCTGCATTTTCTCGAGCGCGACAAGCACAAGAACGAAGAGCACAAGAAGTTCAATGAAGTTCCGAAGCCTTCGCCGCAGATGAGCCTGTTCGATTCCGATCCGAGGTTCCGGGAGATCCAGGAGATGCTGGGGAAAGTGGATATCAATACAATGAGTCCCGTGGAGGCGTTGCTGAAGCTGAATGAGGTGATGGCGGTGTTGAAAAGGGGGTAGGGATACGTCATTCAACAAATGTTTTTCACTTCATTTTTTTTGTGCGTTAGCTGCTCGTGTGTATCCCTGTTGAAAACAATCACTTAATTTTTTATAATAAGTGAATGAAGGCAATTGGCAGCTGAGCGAGAACGGACCACAGTAATAGATTTCTTTACAA
This sequence comes from Chryseosolibacter sp., assembly GCA_036383235.1. Taxonomy (GTDB): domain Bacteria; phylum Bacteroidota; class Bacteroidia; order Cytophagales; family Cyclobacteriaceae; genus Chryseosolibacter. Next base: position 933 of record DASVOT010000402.1, on the reverse strand, counting down.
TTCAGGCTCGGAGCTGAATGCCAGCACAGGGTGGTATGAGACGTTTTTCCGCGGCTACGACCCGGCGCTGGGGAGGTTTGGGCAGGTGGATCCGATGGCGAGCGCAAGCGCCTCGCAGACTCCTTACAGTTTTGGATTTAATAATCCGGTGTTGTTTAATGATCCGAATGGAGATTATCCGCTGGAAGTGCAAATTGACAAGGAGCATCACGGAGGAGGAGCACAGTACGATTACGAATCAGGAACCCTTTACCAGACTTTTGGTCCCCACCAATACGGGCAGCATTTCTACGGGGCGGGATCGGTGCACGACTGGTTTCGGCCGTATGCAAGTATTGAACGGAATGCCAGGGTGATGTCCCGTGATGCGTTCAATTCATATTACAACATCAAGAATGATCAGGACCGGGCTGACGTTGCTAACAAAGCTTCGACAAAGGTCTACGATGGCAAGCAACTTTATAATCCCTGGATTGGAAGGGAGGTAGGACATAATGTGTTTACTGGCGACTGGATGGATGCCACGGGCGCCGAGGCCATGGCGCTTATAACCAATCAGGGCGACCGGTTTATTACAAGGGTTGCCCAGCAGGGATGTTCTAAGTGTGAGGAGCTTGCAAGAGCTTATAATGAGTTTGAGAAAGATATGGGAGTGGCAAATACGATGTTTTGGGATTGGTTATTAGGAGACGGAGCTGAGACAAGATCGTTCTACAACGACCATGTAGCTGCTAATATGAAGAATGCCTGGCGAGTCAACGAAGCGCGCAAATTCTTTTACAACAAGTATAAAGATGCTACAGACTACAAAGGTGCCAGCGTTACAAACTATCAAGGTGATTTTGGCATAGAGGGGCTATTGCGTGCAGGGTTTGATCCGATTGAGCAATTTGTAGGTAGTTACACAGTAAACATTTACGCCTCTCCAAATGG
>DASVOT010000401.1:0-5752 GCA_036383235.1 Chryseosolibacter sp. | reverse complement strand
ATGTGATGTACTTCAAAAAGCTTTCAAGCGAAACGCCGGCGTATGCCTTGGCATAGCCGTTGGTGGGAAGCGTATGGTTCGTTCCGGAGGCGTAGTCGCCAACCGCCTCGGGCGAGAAATTGCCAATGAACACCGATCCGGCGTTGGAGATATTCCCGGCGATCGCCTCGGCATTCACCGTGTTGATGATGAGGTGCTCGGGCGCATATTCGTTGACAAAATCAATCGCGGAAGCTTCTTCGCTCAAGATCACGACCCGGCTGTTCGCCAGCGATTTCCCGGCGATGGCCTTTCTGGGCAACTCGTTCAGCTGCCGGGCGATTTCTTTTTGAATAGGCTCGAGCTTCGATTCATTCATGAGCACGAGCATCACCTGGCTGTCTTCCCCGTGTTCCGCCTGCGAAAGCAGATCGGCGGCGACGAACGAGGGATTGCAGGTGTCGTCGGCAAGGACGAGGACTTCAGAAGGACCGGCGGGCATATCGATCGCCACACCGTCCTCTGTGATCAGTTGCTTGGCTTTGGTGACATACTGGTTTCCGGGACCGAATATCTTATAGACGTTCGGGATGCTTTCGGTGCCATAGGCAAGCGCTGCGATGGCCTGGGCGCCGCCCGCCTTGAATATTTTTGTGATCCCCACCAGGCTGGCGGCGAACAGAATAGCGGGATGGATCTTTCCGTCTTTCGCAGGAGGCGTACAAAGAATGATCTCGCCGCAGCCCGCCACGCTCGCCGGTATCCCCAGCATCAGCACCGTGGAGAAGAGCGGTGCCGTGCCCCCCGGGATGTAGATTCCCACCCGTGTGATGGGTACTGCCCTGCGCCAGCATTTCACCCCCGGCATGGTCTCCAGCACGAGCGTGTCACGCTTTTGCGCAACGTGAAACTTCGTGATATTTTCCGCGGCCCTTTCAATGGCAGACTTCAGTGCCGGACTGAGATTTTTCCGCGCTTCCGCGATTTCCTGTTTGGTCACCTCGAGGCGTTCCACGTCTACTTTGTCAAACTGCTGCGTGAGCTCGCGAATGGCCTGGTCGCCCGATTTCTTGACGCGGTTCAGGATATTCCGCACGGAGCTGTCGAGGAAGCCAAGTTCCAGTTGAGGACGCTGCGTAAGCGCTTTCCAGGTTTCTTTTGCCGGATTGTTATAGACATTCATGGTTTTCGCCGTATGATCAGACAATCATTTTTTCTATGGGTACCACCAGGATGCCCTCCGCGCCAAAGGAACGAAGCTGATCGATCCTTTCCCAAAAATCATTTTCATCCACAACGGAATGAAGGGAGCTCCATCCCTGGCGCGCGAGCGGAATGATCGTCGGACTCTTCATTCCTGGTATCACCGAGGTTATTTTTGCGATGGATTCATTCGGACAATTCAACAAAATATATTTGCTGTTACGCGCTTTCTGCACAGCGCCGATCCGGAAGAGCAGCTTGTCGAGGATCGTTTGCTTTTCGATGCTCATGTCGTTGCCGGCGATGACGACCGCCTCCGACTGCATCACGGTTTCCACTTCTTTCAATCCGTTGCTCAGCAGCGTGCTCCCCGTGCTCACAATATCACAGATGGCGTCGGCCAACCCGATGCCGGGAGCAATCTCCACCGACCCGCTGATCTCGTGGATCCCCGCCTCGACGTTGTGGTCGGCGAGAAACTTCTTTACGATGTTCGGGTAAGAGGTGGCGATGTTTTTGCCCTGCAGGGATTTCACCCCCTTGTAATCCTCGGACCGCGGAACCGCGATCGACAGCCGGCATTTTGCAAAGTCCAGGCGCTTGACCAGGCGATTCGACTTTTGTTTTTCCGCGAAGATATTCTCACCCACGATCCCTGCATCGGCAACCTTGTCTTCGACGTATTGCGGGATGTCGTCATCGCGGAGAAAGAGAACCTCCACAGGAAAATTCCGGGCCTGAGTCTTCAGCTGGTCTTTCCCATTGCTGAAGGAAAGACCGCTTTCGCGCAGAAGCTCGAGCGAACCCTCCTGCAGTCGTCCTGATTTCTGAATGGCTATGCGAAGTAATGTTTGCATTAGAATTTATTTATGATCCCGACTTGTAAACTGTTGCGATGAATCAAACTGCCGTACCGATGTCTTTTGCCTCCCGGACAACAGCTTTCCCGTCACTTCTCCTTAATTTAAAAATACATTTCTTTTTGTGTTTCGCGCCTCCCCGGCAAATGAGCCTTTCATGCCGGCGGCGACTGATCCAAAGCCAACAAAAAAGGCTTGACACCATCGTGACAAGCCTCCTGAATTTTTATCAATATTCTAAAACTCAAAGCATAACCGTGCCACGCATCGCAAGATGTGCATGATGGTGGTGATGAAAAACGCTGTTGAGATTGGTGTTCATAATTTTTCCGGCTGCTAATAACCAAAAATTGATCGAATTATCAAAATTTCCGGCTTCCAAAATATAAGAATACGATTGCAGCGGGCCTAAAACGCGTTCGATGACCAGTAAAAACCCAGATTACAGCGGGTAAGGATTGCAGCATCGCCTGGGAAGAGACCACCATCATTTCCCGACTTTCCTTTCGCCGAAGGCAGTTCCCCAACCATGCGGCCGGGTGGTCCGGAGGTATCGGGACGGGCATACAGGTGCTGTTCGCGGATGGGAACGTCCGCTGTTCAGGAAGGAAGTCCCGAGGTTTTTTTGAGGGCACCCATTACCCCGTATCCAATCGCGACGAACAGGAATCCCATGCCACCGAAAATGGTGATTAAAAAATAGCGGTCGAGAAATGTGTCTATGATAATGTCGCCCGGATCATCCCGGTTGACATAGATTGGCACCAGCTCTCCGATTGTATAGGCCGGAGGGGAAGAATACGTAGCCGAAGTGTACGTGTATTTATTTCCTCTCCATTCATATTCGACGACCGGCGCGCTTCCGCTCCCGTTTCCGGTTCGCAGCCTCACGACCTTTCCCTTTGCGGGGTCGCTTTTTCGTATCAGACCCGATTGCTGATAATAAAGAAGCGCAGCCACGCCGATGAAAAGAAGTCCAATCCCGGCAAAAACATAGACGATGATCTCAGGGGTGCGGCTGTCAGAACCCGTGGCTGCCCGGGTTCCGGACCGTTCAGTGCCGCGCGGATTTCGCGGAGATGCGCCCGTATTATCCGGTTGTCGCCGGAGGTCTTTTTCCAGGGCGTCGACGAGTAGCGTTGACTCCTGGGAAGTAAAACCACAGGTTTCCGTAAGGTACCGGATCGCTGCGATTTTTTGGCCTTCCAGCAGGAATGTTTCCACTTCTTTTTTAGCTTCGCTGCTCATTGACATAGTAAACAAGTTAAGATTTAAGATCCAGAATCTGAAATCCGGATGAAGATCCGGGAGGGAGCTTTTCGATGTACAGGTTTGCAGCCGGTTTCTTTTTGATCCTTTGTTTCGCCTGCTCGGAAAGCACGGAAACGCGGACTCAGAGATTTCTCCTGAAGGGAAATGAACAGCTGAAGAAGGGAAACAACCAGGAGGCCCTTGGCTATTATCTCGCTGCGCTGGAGTTGGATTCGTGTTTTGCCGACGCCTGGAACAATGCGGGAACGGTGTACTATCGCCAGGAGAAATACGAGCAGGCGCTCGGATCTTACAACCATGCGCTTTCATGCCGCAAGAACTACACGGAGGCGCTGCTGAACCGGGCGAATACCTATTATGAATTGAAACAGTTTTACAGCGCGCTGGAAGATCTCGAAAAAGTGGCGGAAAAGCATCCGGACACGACCGCGTTGCATTTTTCGCGCGGGCTGGTCTACACACAGCTGCGCGAATATGCGAAGGCGATCGGCTCTTTCCGGAAGGCATTGAAGAACGAGCCCGGCAACCCGGAGATCCTCATCAACCTTGGCACACTTCAGTATTATCAGCATCACCCTGATTCCGCCCGCCTTTTCCTGGATGATGCGCTGAGGCTCGATCCGGGTCAGGCCAACGCATACAACACGCTCGCACTGGTCGAGACGCAACTTGGTAACTATGCGCAGGCACTTGACGAGATCGGGAAGGCCCTGGCGTTCAAACCGAACGATCCTTATTATCTCAACAACAGGGGCTATATTTATTTAATGCGCGGAGAGACGGAGAAGGCATTGGCCGATATTAACGAAAGCATCATAACCGATCCGGAAAATGCGTGGGCGTATCGCAACAAGGGGATATACTATTTAAAGAAAGGAGACGCTCCCAACGCCATTCGAATGTTGACCCAGGCGCTGGGCATGTCCGATTTCATCGACAACGTGCACGTCTATCTGGGAGAAGCTTACCTTGCCAACCACGAAAAAGGGAAAGCATGCGCGCATTTTCAAAAGGCCTTGGAAAAGGGCGAGATCGGAAAGAAGGAACTACTGGCTTTTGGATGCTAGCAGCCAGCCAACAGCTAAAAGCCAAAAGCTAACAGCTAGAACACATACCTCACGAACGCTTCCATCGCCTCATATTCGGCGAGTCCAAGCTTGTTGTAAGCGTCGGCTGTGGCATGGTTCCTGTCCTCGGCGCGCATCCAGAACTCGCGCTTATCGCTGCCGGGGAACATGGCGCTGTCTTTTTGAGACTGGTGCTTGAAGATCGCCCGGCGCTTTCGCATCAGCTCATCCGGGCTGAGCGGCACCGCCATTTCAATCTGGTCGATATCCCATTCCTGCCAGGCGCCGCGGTAAAGCCATACCCAGCAGTCTTTCATCCACGGTTCATTCTTCAGGCGGCTCAGCGCTTCAAAAATTGCGGAAAGGCATACGCGGTGGGTGCCGTGCGGATCCGAAAGGTCACCCGCAGCGTAGATCTGGTGAGGCTTCACTTTTACCAACAGGTCGACGATAAGCTTGATATCGGCTTCGCTCAGCGGTTTCTTTTTGACGGCCCCTGTCTCGTAGAACGGCATGTCGAGAAAGTGCATCTGCTCGTCCGGGATGCCAACGTACCGGCCACCCGCTTTTGCTTCGCCCCGCCTGATCAGTCCTTTTACCGTCAGTACGTCTTTGGTGTCGAGCTGACCGGGACCTTTACTTTCCAGGTCATGAACGATGGTCTTATAAAACTTCTCTCCGTCGGATTTGCTCAGGCCGAACTGTTCATTGAAGTCGCGTACAAAATCCGCGAAGCGGATGGCGTCGTCGTCGAAAACGGCGATATTCCCCGAAGTCTGATAAGCGACGTGTACTTCGTGCCCCTGGTCTACCAGGCGGATGAACGTTCCGCCCATAGAGATCACGTCGTCGTCAGGATGCGGCGAAAAGATAATCGCTTTCTTCGGGAACGGCTTTTCGCGTTCCGGACGATGCGAGTCGTCGGCGTTTGGCTTTCCACCGGGCCATCCGGTAATAGTGTGCTGCAGGTCGTTGAAGACCTTGATGTTCACTTTGTAGGCGGACCCGAATTCCGTGATGACATCGCCCATGCCATTTTCCATGTAGTCATGATTGGTGAGTTTCAGCACGGGTTTCTTCACCTTGCCGCACAACCATACCACTGCCTTCCGGATAAGCCTGTCATTCCAGTCGAGGCTTTCCAGCAACCACGGGGTCTTTTTCCTCACGAGTTCCGAGGACGCAGCTTCGTCGAGCACCACAAGGCAGTCGTTGTGCTTTTGCAGGAATGACGAAGGTATCTGGTCAGTGATGGCGCCTTCGACTGCTTTTTTGATCACGCCCGCCTTGCCTTCACCCCACGCCATCATAAAGACTTTTCGCGCCTTCAGGATCGAACCCACCCCCATGGTAATCGCTTTCCTCGGGACG
>DASVOT010000400.1:0-10236 GCA_036383235.1 Chryseosolibacter sp. | reverse complement strand
CACTTCCCCCGCCCGGGCTTTGCGGTACAATCCTTTCACGTCGCGCTGTTCGCACACTTCCAGGGGGGCATCCACGAACACCTCCACGTAATTTTCCTCTCCGACGATGCGGCGGACCTGCTCGCGGTCTGCCCGGAAAGGCGAAATAAAAGCCGACAAGAGTACGACGCCGGCGTCCAGGAAAAGTTTGCAGACTTCCGAGATCCTCCTGATGTTCTCCACCCGCGCGTCATCCGTGAATGCCAGGTCTTTGTTGAGCCCGGAGCGGATGTTGTCGCCGTCGAGGAGATACGTCTTGAAACCCCTGGCGTGAAGGGCGGCCTCAAGCTGTACAGCCAGGGTTGATTTTCCGGACCCCGACAATCCGGTAAACCAGATCAGCTTGGGCTTCTGGTTCATCAATCGCTGACGCCCTTCAGCGCTTACCTTGCTCTTTATGGGATAAATGTAGTTCAACGTCAGACCAGGTTATAGAAATATGAAATAAATCCGATGCACAATATAACATAGATCAATGTGAGCGGAGCCCCCACCCTGAGAAAGTCTCTAAAAGTGTACCCGCCCGGTCCGTAGACCATCAGATTCGTCTGATAACCAATGGGCGTCATAAAATCGCCGGAGGCCGCAAAGGCGATCGCCACAAAGAAAGGTGTGTAGGGCAGCCCGATTTGATGGGCGACTGCCATGGCCACCGGAAACACGATGGAGACCGCCGCGGCATTCGTGATGAGCGCCGTGAGCATAATGGTGACGAGGAATAAACCCGCCAGCACTGCCACGGGCCCAAAGGCCTCCACGGACGAAACCAGCACGTGCGCAATCGTGTCCGCCGTGCCCGACTTTTCCAGCGCGATGCCGATCGCGAGCGAACATACCAGTATCAACAGCAAACTGAGATCCAGCTCGCGCCGGATCTCTGAAAGGGTCAGGATGCCGAAGAAAACCAGCCCCGAGAGGATCAGCAGACACGCAGTGAAAAGCGGAATGAGCCCGACGACGCCCGCAACCAGTAACGCTACCGTGATGACGCCGATAACTTTTCGGTTCTTATTTTTCTCCGACTTCACTTTCCGGGGCACCGATAAAAAGAACAGGTCCTTTTCGTGGTTGCCATTCTCCCGGTGGTCGCCGGCCAGCAGGAGGAGAAAGTCTCCGCCCGCCAAATGCATCTCTCCCACTTTCCCCGGAACGCGCTTGCCGTTCCTGTGGATCGCAATGATGGATGCGTTGAATTTCTTCCTGAAATCCGAATCCTTGATGCGGACGCCAATAAGCTGCGAGTTGGCGGGGATCACCGCCTCCAGAAAGTTAAATTGTTCTTCCGGTTCCGCATTGTGCTCCTCCGGCACGCTCAGCCCGTTGTCCTCCCGGATCAGATGATAGATCGATTGCGTGTTGCCGGAGAAAAAAAGCGCGTCGTTCTCTTCCAGCACTTCGTCCGGCGACACAGGCGAGATCACCTTGTCATCGCGGATGATCTCCACCAGGAATACATCCTGCAGATTTCTCAGGCCTGCTTCCTTAACGGTCTTGCCCACCAGCGGCGACCCGCGTCCAACCTCCGTTTCAATGATATATTCCTTCAGGTTCTCCCGGAGGGCATCGATCTCGTTCGGGTTCGAAGGCAGTAATTTATAGCCGACAAAATAAAGGTAAAGTCCTCCAACCACCGTCACCAGCACCCCCAGGTAGAAGAAGTCAGTAAAACCGAGCAACGGCAGTTTGTACTGCTGTATCAGCCCGTTCAGAACAAGGTTGGTCGATGTGCCGATCACCGTGATCATTCCTCCCAGAATGGTGGCAAACGAAAGAGGAATCAGGAACTTTGAAACCGGGTAGCCGGTTTTTCTCGCCCAGTCCTTTACATAGGGTATCATGAAGGCGACAATGGGTGTGTTGTTCAGGACCGACGACAAACTTGACACCGTCACCATCATCCGGAGCAAAAACGCACGGGCGGAGAGCTGCGGGTTGAACAGCGCCGAAAAGACCTCCGACCCAAAAATGGTGCGAATACCGGCCGTAACCAGCACCAGAAGGAAAATAACGATGATCTGCTGGTTGGAAAGCCCCTGTAACAGGTCAGCGGGCGTGATGACCTTCCCCAGCAGCAAGGCGACGGAAGCGATAAAAAAGGTCAATGCCGGGTTAAACCACTCCCTGTACAGCGACAGTACAAGAAATACAACTATTAATAGAACGTAACCCTGAGAAAAGTATAAGCCCACTAAAACGGTAGATTTAAGGTACAAATGTAGAATCAAATACGCATTTGCCAAATCGGACGGTCCAATCCGCCGGAAAAAACCTCTAACCGACTAAAATTCAATGATTTTGATTCCTTTGATTAAAATACCCTGCCGGTCCGGGCGGACCTCGCATGACTTGTCAGGAGAGCCTGCCCTCCGGGTCTCACTCCCGGGACCGAATTTTCAACCTGACTTCCGTTCAGTATCCGGACTGCACCATTAGACATTCGTCATTCGACATCGGCCACGTTCCGCTGAAGGTCCCAGAACTTTTGGATCATCCCGACAAATGCCTCCATCTCATGAAGGGGAATCATATTCGGACCATCGCTTAGTGCTTTGGCCGGATCCGGATGAGTTTCAATAAAGAATCCGTCTACTCCCACCGCTGCAGCGGCTCGGGCGAGGAAAGGGGCGAACTCTCGTTGTCCGCCGGAGGATCCTCCCAGGCCTCCCGGTTGCTGTACGGAGTGTGTGACGTCGAATATTACAGGAGTATACTGCCGCATCAGGGGCAACGACCGCATGTCGACGACAAGCGTGTGATACCCGAAGCTCACGCCCCGCTCGGTGAGGAACACGTTCTCATTTCCTTCGGCGCGCACTTTGTCCACCGCGAATCTCATATCTTCCGGCGCCATGAACTGACCCTTCTTTATCTTCACGGCCCGGCCCGTCCGTGCCGCGGCTTTCAGCAGATCCGTCTGGCGGCAAAGGAATGCCGGGATCTGCAACACATCTGCTACCTCCGCCACCTCGGCGCACTGCACCGACTCGTGCACGTCGGTGACGATGGGAACACGCAGATCTTTTTTCACGCGCGATAAGATCTCGAGACCTCCGTCTTTGGACGGGCCGCGATACGATCCCGCGGATGTCCGGTTTGCCTTGTCGAAGGAGGACTTAAAAACATAGTGAATGCCGAGCTTCCGGCAGATCCGCTGTACCTCCTTCCCGGTCTCCATGCAGATATCATAACTCTCCGCCGCGCAGGGTCCTGCAAACAAGACCATGGTATTGCCGCCAAGTGAAATGCCTTGCGAGATGTTTACGCTATTCTTAAACTTTTCCATCCGTGATCTTTTCCATTCGAGGGCGAAGGTATCTTAAAAAACAAACCGCTCCCGCGCCCATCATGATTTGGCCTTCAGTATTTTTTGAAAGAGCCCGCGGGCATCCAGGATGAGATCCGCCACCTCCCGCAGCACGCCCTCGCCACTTTTAGCATAGGTTACCAGGTCCGCCTGTTCCCTGATGTAGTCGGGCGTATCGGCAGGACAAATAGAAAACCCGGCCAGCCGGAATACAGGGAGGTCGTTGATGTCGTCACCGATAAAAGCAACGTGTTTCGGCTGCAGCTTGTAATGCGCGAGCAGCTTCTGGAAAGCCATCGCTTTGTCAACGATGCCCTGGTGACAGAAGTCGATCTTCAGCTCGGCGAACCGCTTGCTCACCGCGGCGGACTCCCGGCCGGAAATGCCGCCCGTCAGGATGCCTGCCTTCTTCAGGTAGCCAACGATCAGGCCATCCCTGACATTGAACGATTTGATTTCTTTTCCCGCCTCGTCGTAGATGATCCGGCCATCGGTCAGTACCCCGTCGACATCAAAAAAGAGCGCTTTGATGAGAGATGCCTTTTTTATTTGTTCTTTTGTATAGCGCGGCAAAATGTTCGAATGACGGTTTGACAAAATATTGTTCGAATTTTGGCGAAAATTAGGAAAAGCTTTTTACTTTATTCACTTAAATCCGGGGGTCGCTGAATGAATCTTTCGAAGTTTGTTACCAGTCTTGGTATCGCACTGCTCTTGATTTACCTCCTCAATGAAGGCTGGACTTTTGGAAACGCCTCCATCCCTCCTCTTGGAAAGTTTCTGGATCCTTTTCACGGTTTCTGGCAGAACGTCGAGCCGGCGGGGTACCAGGGTAAAAAGCAGTTGATGATCCCGGGGCTGAAGGAGCCGGTCACGGTCGTATATGACAGCCTTCTCATCCCCCATGTTTTCGCGCGCAACAACGATGACCTCTACCTGGCGCAGGGATATGTAACGGCCATGCACCGGTTATGGCAAATGGAGTTTCAGACGCATGCTGCTGCCGGCCGTGTATCGGAGATCGTCGCCGGCGACGCCGTCCTTGATTACGACAGGCGGCAGCGGCGGCTGGGAATGGTCTACGGTGCCCAGCAAGCGCTGGCATCGATGCACAACCATCCGGCCGTCATCCAGTACACGAAAGGCGTCAACCTCTTCATTCAGACCCTCGGCTACAACAACCTGCCCTTCGAGTACAAGCTCCTCAATTACAGGCCGGAGCCCTGGACGGGCCTGAAGTGCGCGCTCCTTCTCAAGAACATGGCCGAAACCCTCAACATGGGTGACAAGGACCTGGAGATGACCAACGCCCTGAAGCTTTTCGGAAAGGAAATGGTCGACCTGCTTTACCCCGACGACGAGCACACGGGCGACCCCATCGTCAATAAACCAGGGGGATGGAATTTCAAACCCATCGCCCTCGACGGTGTTCCGCCTGCCCTGCCCGACGAGCTCATAAAGATCGACAAAGCCCCAGGCGCCGACCCTACGATCGGGAGCAACAACTGGGCCGTGGCGGGATCGAAAACATATACCGGTCACCCGATGCTGGCGGGCGACCCTCACCTGGACCTCAACCTGCCGTCGATCTGGTACGCCATTCAGCTTCACGCGCCCGGCATCAACACCATGGGCGCCTCCCTGCCCGGTGTTCCGAGTGTCATCATCGGGTTCAACGATTCCATCGCGTGGTCGGTCACGAATGCGCAGCGCGACCTGGTCGACTGGTATAAGATCACGTTCCGGGATGCCAGTCGGGACCAATATCTCCTCGACGGCAAATGGGTCGATACCCGCAAGACGATCGAAGAGATCAGGGTGCGCGGCGGCAAGACCTTCTACGATACGGTGGTGTATACACGCTGGGGACCGGTGACGTACGACCGCAATTTCCATGGAGAAAAAGAACTGAACGGATATGCCTTCCGTTGGATCGCCCATGATCCCTCGGAAGAGATCAACGCCTTTCACCGGCTCAACCGCGCCAAGAATTACAACGAGTTCCTCGAAGCGATCGATTACTTCTCGGCGCCGGCGCAGAACTTCGCGTTCGCCTCCGTTTCGGGCGACATCGCCATCCGCGTACAGGGCAAATTTCCCGTGCGCAGAAAAGACGAAGGCAAGTTCGTGCTCGACGGAAGCAAAAGTTCGCAGGGGTGGCAGGCTTTCATTCCCAGCGCGCAGAACATCGGGGAGAAAAACCCGGAACGCGGATTCGTCAGCTCTGCGAACCAGTATCCCGCCGACTCCACCTACCCCTACTACATCACCGCTACCAGCTACGAAGCTTACCGAAACCGGAGGATCAACGACGTGCTGGGCAGATCCAGAAACATCACCTACCGGGATATGATGAACCTCCAGTCGGATAACTTCAACCTGAAAGCCGCGGAAAGCCTTCCCCTGTTTTTGAGCTACCTCGACACCGCCCGCCTGAACCTCCTGGAAAAGCAGGCATACCGGATCCTGCGTTCCTGGGACCATTTCAATAATCCGAACTCCGCGGGGGCCACCTATTACGAAGCCTGGTGGGACAACCTCATGCCGCTGCTATGGGATGAAATGCAAAACGGTCCGGCCCTGCTCGACCGCCCCACCACCTACAACACCATCAAGCTCCTCCGCGAAAACCCGGATCTTCCCTTCTTTGATATTCAGCAAACGGAAGAAAAGGAAACAGCGGGCGATGTCATCCGGAAAGCTTTTGCCCTCGGCGTGCAGGATATCGAAAAATGGAAAACCACCCATACAACCCTTCCGGTATGGGCGGAGTACAAGGATTCCTACATTGCGCACCTGCTGCCGCCCCTTACCGCTTTCGCCGTTCATGTGAAAGCCGGCGGCAACCACGACATCGTCAACGCGCTCGGCCGCCGGCACGGACCGTCGTGGAGAATGGTCGTCAGCCTGGAGCCCTCGGGTATCAAAATGTGGGCAACCTATCCGGGTGGACAATCCGGCAATCCGGGAAGCGCTCATTATATCGACCTGCTCCCCAGGTGGGTGAAGGGCGAATACTTTTCTTTGCCGTTCTTGCACGCGCCGGACGAAAATATTCAGAAAGTCTTTTACACCACCCAACTAAATCCCCAGGCCGAATGAGATATCCAGTCCAGATCCTGATCATTGTCACGCTGGGATTTTTTCTCGAGCTGCTTCTGCCCTGGTGGTCCATTGCCATCGCCGCCTTTGCCGGAGGAGCCCTCGTTCACACCCGCATGAACTTCATTGCTGGCTTCACGGCAACGGGTATTCTCTGGGTCGGAAAAGCCCTGATCACCAACCTGAGCACAGACTCTGACCTCGCATCGAAAGTGGCCCGCACATTCATGCTTCACAACACCGCCATCCTGCTGATCGTCACCTTTATCCTCGCCGGCCTGGTCGGCGGCTTCTCCGCCATGTCCGGCGGAGCCCTCCGCCGGAAATATTAGCCTCACCCTCCAAGCCTTCGTGGCTGAGAGAGGTATAGGGGTATACGGTATAGGGTATAAGGGCGTGAGGTGTATGCAAAAAGACTTTGTGCCCCTTCGTGTCTTTGCGGTTAAAACAGGTATAGAGGTATAAGGTCGTTCTTGATCCCTGTATTGCCTATGATTAATCTCCCTTATACCTTATACCTTATACCTTATACCTTATACCTTATACCTTATACCTTATACCTTATACCCTATACCTTCCATAGTATGGCCTCACTGCCTCAGGCTGAACCGGATGGGCAGCACCATCCTCACAGCAACAGGCCGTCCGTTGTGACTTCCACCTTTCCATGCGGGCAGCATGGATACAACGCGCATGGCTTCCCGGTCGCAGTCCGGATGAAAGCCCCTGATAACCTCGACGCCGCTGATGGAACCGTTGCCGTTCACGACAAAACGAACGTAGACCGTACCTTCGATCCCCATCTGCCGCGGCGCGCGCGGGTAATGGATCTTCTTCTGGATAAACTTCATCATTGCCTCCAGCCCTCCTTCATAGCTGGGCATGACCTCCGCGAAATCTACAAACGGCGGGTCGATGACCGCGGCGGTTTCCTCAGCGGGGATCGTACCCTCACCGTCGAACGTTCCCGGATCACCGTTTTCCAATCCTTCACCTGAGACAAAATCGCTGATGGCGTCGACTTCCGTTTGCTCCACCACATCCCTCGTCACCAGGATAGGGCGATTACGCGTGTTGACCGTTTCCTGGTGAACAACCGTTCCCGCGGGGCGCTGCCGTTCGATCACGGGGGGCGGCAACGGCGTGCTTCCTCCACCGGTAAGCGGGGGCTCCACCGGACGGGCAATTGCTCCAGACGAATAAATACGCTGAATCGAAAGAACGAGCGCCACGATCACGAGCGTGAGCGCCAATCCAAACATAAGCCGTTGTGCATACAGCCTGCGCAGAAAATAGGCGCCATAGGCTTTGTTGCGATACTCAAACACCACATCTTCCCAGTGGCGAAAGGCAATTGACTTTGCATCCATCGTGTTTGTGATTTAGGTTATAACAAACAGATGCAGGAGGGACGCAAATTCCACAAGGCGCCGGCCGTCATTTTACGATCATGCCATCCCTTATTTCGACCCGGCGGTCGGCCATTTTAGAGAGGTCCGCATTGTGCGTCACGATGATGAAAGTCTGGTTGAGCTCTTTGCGAAGCTGGAAGAAAAGGTTGTGTAGCTCGATCGCGTTGTGCGAGTCGAGGTTGCCGCTGGGTTCGTCCGCCAGGATCAGGTCCGGGGAATTGATCAACGCCCGGGCTACTGCCGTGCGCTGCTGCTCGCCCCCCGATAATTCAGATGGCTTGTGATCCCGGCGGGCGCTGATTCCCAGCATGTCAAACAGTTTTTCCGCGCGTGCTCTCAGCTCTTTTGGATCTTTTCCGCCGATAAAGCCGGGGATCATCACATTTTCGATGGCGCTGAATTCCGGAAGCAGGTTGTGAAACTGGAACACAAACCCGATGGCGCGGTTTCTGAAGGACGCGAGGTTCCGACCCGATTGGGCAAAAACATCTTTGTCATGGATAAGCACTCTTCCCGAGTCGGGGGTGTCAAGGGTTCCGAGGATGTGCAGCAGGGTGCTCTTTCCCGCGCCGGAGGCCCCCACGATGGCCACGATCTCGCCTTTCGCGACTTCGAGATCAACGTTCTTCAGCACTTTCAGGGGTCCGTACGATTTCTGTATTCCAGTTGCCTTTAACATTCTTACCCTTAATGAACTCGATGGCTAGATAAGGAATTGCCGCCCTTTATGCAACTGAAAAGGCTCGCCCCCGCGAAGGGCCGCACCGCCGCTCGGAAGCGAAACCAGGGAGAACCCACAAAAACGGGAATTCCCCACCTCCTCCCGACCCTCGTTCCAGGATTAACTCAACATTCCAATACAACCGTCAGACATCCTTCACCTTATTTTTTTTTCGAGGGAATCGCCGTAGGTGAAGGTCTCAAAGTGCAATACCTTTTCTTCAAATTCCAGGAGGAATTTCTTGTCTTCATCGTAATACTTTGCCTTTTCAAAGTCTTCCCCGGCAAATGCCCGGATGCTGTCATAGGAGTTCCATTCTGTAACGGTCAGAAAATGACAGACCCCGTCTTCAATCCGTCTCAGGATCTTTGCAGACAAGTTTCCCTTCGTTGACCTGTAGGCAACGATGCCAGTCTTCTCAATGTACCGCAGATATTTGTCGGCATCCTCTGCCCTGGTTTTGCCGTGCCATATTCTTGTTATCATTAGTTATTTTTTTTGTTTGATCAAGCGTGGACGCCATCCGGGTCAGCTGGCTGAAGCGCTGACTATTTATTTATTTATTTATACAATCTATTTTTCAGCCAGATCCGGCCGATATCGCAGGAGTACGGCACCCGAGCTAAACGCTCTGCACTCCAATAACCTGAAGTGGCTGGAATCAAGAATGTCAAACCAGCGTTCGCCTTTTCCTAATGTAAATGGAAAAACGATCAGTTGCAGCTCATCAATCAGTCCTGCTTTAAGCATGGTATTGGTCAGCTCGCCAACCCCGTACTGAAGCAAACTTCCCCCCTGCTCTTTTTTCAGCTTTCGTATTTCCCCCGCGACATCACCCTGCATCAGAGCGGAATTCCAGGTGAGTGGCTGCTTCAATGTCCTTGAAGCAACATACTTGGGCATTGCATTGATACGTTTTGCCATGTCGCCCTGGCGCGCCGGCCATACCTGGGCAAACACTTCATAAGTCTTGCGACCCAGGATGAGGGCGTCCGGACTGGCGAGCAACGAATCGAGGTGGCCAACGACATCATCACTATGATATTTAAATATCTTCGCCCATATGTCGGGATGGTTGACAACTCCGTCCAGGGATACTTCAGCTTCGACGATTAATTTTCTCATGATCTTTGATTCTATTCTGTTTTTCCTTTGATAAAGAGGCTACGATAATCCTTCCTTCGCTCGCGGCATCGATGACCTCAGTTTTTTTGTCCTTCAAAAATGACATGACTTTTTATCTCCCTCACCAGTCCGTTCTCGAGTTTATAGATGTCACAGAAAAAACTGTTTTTCACCGTTCCATTTTCGTGAAGCGCCGTCATCTTCCCGTTTCCGATTACGGTATCGCCTTCTTCGATCAAATCTCCCAACTCGCTGGCGACCAGTTCGGGCACATCTTTATAGAATTCCCTGATAGCATCTTTGCCGGCCTCAAGGTCGAAGTAGCCTGGCCAACTCAACTTCACATCCTCAGTCATGAACGACAGCGCCTTTTCAATATCGGCGCGCAGGAACGACTGGATCACATTTCTGACTATTTCCTTGTTTTTCATAAATCTTCCGCGTTTATCCTCAGCGAGACTCATTCTCCGGGAAACCATTGTATCATGGCACAAATGTCAACACTAAGAGTTGATTTCAGGGGGTGCAAAAAC
>DASVOT010000399.1:0-26743 GCA_036383235.1 Chryseosolibacter sp. | reverse complement strand
TCATGCTTCCGCCCAGCCAGCCCTTGTTATTATTGATGTACCGCGTGTAGAGACCGAACGGCACGAGCATATCGATTTTGATCGTTGAGTTTTGCGGCGAGCGGTCCGTGATGCCGGTAACCGTAAAGTCCCAGAGGTCGTCGTTGATCCTCATCTGCATTGTTTTGCCCATCGCATCATCCGTCCCGAAATACCTGCGCGCCACTTCTCTGGAGAGGATGATGGAATGCAGGTCATGGAGCGCGGTGCGGGGATCGCCTTCGGCCAGGGTAAAGCTGAAGACGGAAAAGAAGTTCGAGTCGACCGCCAGCGGGCTCTCATGGACGATGTCGGAGCCTTTTTTGACCCAAACATCGATTCCGTTCACGCGTACATACTCAGCTACTTCCGGCACCTGGCTGGCGAACGCCTCGCCCAATACCCCGTTCGTAACCCCGATGGTTTGTTTTTGCTCCGGCCCGAAGTCCCAGTGCTGGATGATCCTGAAAATCCGGCCCTTGTTCTGGTGGAATTGATCATAGCTGATCTCGTCTTTCGAGTAGAGAAAAATAAGCATGCACACCGTGAGGCCGATGCTCAGGCCGAGGATCTTTATCAGGGAATAGAGTTTGTCTCTCACGAGATTTCTCCATCCGATTTTGAAGTAGCTTTTGTACATCATGGCGGTATTGGGATGATGGAAGTTCGGGAATTTGACGATGCCTGGACGGAAAAGAAGAAGGACATCGAGCGCGAATTTCAGGTCTGCCGACCTTCTACCGAACTGTTTTCGTCGTTCCAGGTAGAGTTCCATGAGATCGCCTTCTACCGGGTCCTTCAGCGACGGATGGCAAAACCATCTGAAGAAGCGGAGAAAAAGGTGCGGAGGTCCGTGAGATTTCAT
Organism: Chryseosolibacter sp.; assembly: GCA_036383235.1. Lineage (GTDB taxonomy): Bacteria > Bacteroidota > Bacteroidia > Cytophagales > Cyclobacteriaceae > Chryseosolibacter. The sequence continues at coordinate 25,860 of DASVOT010000399.1, read as the reverse complement.
TGGCCGGCATTTTTAAGGTTGAACGCGACTTCCGGGATATCGTCCCAGAGGGCGTTGCGCCTGTCGCGCATGTACGTCAGGGCTTTCTTTCCGTAGGCGGTGATGACGAAGTAGCGTTTGGGGCGCCCGGCACGTTCAGGTGTGGCCCCGGCGTCGTGCGATTTGAGATATCCTTTTTTCTCCAGCCTTTTGAGCGCGGCTTGCAGCGCCCCAACACTGACACTTCTTTTGAGCCGGGACTCGATCTTTTTCTTGATGGAGACGCCATAGGCGTCGTCGTACAGGATGCCGACGGTGAGCATGACGATCTCCTCGAACTCTCCGAGCTGGAATTTTTTCATAATTGATTAATTCCTATTTGTAGTATTAATAATTGTGCCAGGATTGCGAAACGGACATTTTCGTTGTTTTTTGCATCGCTTGGCCCTGGAAACATTTCGTGACAGTATGCTCACCGAACGAAATTGGACAGCTTTTGTCCGGATTCCGGACTAGCAATGTGACTAACGAGTTTTTCGACCCTTTGAATTGTCATTCACGGGAAAGGCTTCTTTCTTGAAACTTGGTGTTCAATGCAGACTCTTATCCAGTCTTGGACCTGCCTGTGAACCCGCGTGATTTAGGTGTGCTACCTGACCTTTACTGCAGAATTTTCAGCGGTACCTACGGAATACCGGCCGGCTGGGAGAGAAACAGAAAACCAGGAATCGGCTTCCAAAGAAAACCGAACACCGGGTCATGAATTGTGGGAGCTGAGGGGTTCGAACCCCCGACCCTCTGCTTGTAAGGCAGATGCTCTGAACCAGCTGAGCTAAGCTCCCTGACCATAAAATGCCCGTTTTAACCGGCATGTTTTGGGACTGCAAATCTATAAGAGATTTCTGTTTCTGCAAAAAATCTTTGCCGCAATCGACCCTATTGCATCTGATTCCGGTCAATGAATTCCTTGAAACTCGTCTTGTAGGAGTCGCTCACCGGGATGACATGCGGCCCGATCCGTACCTCGCCCCGGTGGATGCTGTCAATGGCTTTTAACGCGATAATATAAGAGTGGTGAACCCTGATAAACTTATCAGGCGGCAGTTGTGCCTCCAACGCCTTCAGCCTTTGCAGGCTTACGATCTTTTGAGTCTTCGTCACAATGGTGACGTAATCCTTCAACCCCTCCACATAAAGAATATCATCGAAATTCACCTTCACCAGCTTGGTGCCGTCTTTAACGAAAACGAATGAGCGCTGTGGCTCGGATGCGGTTGATTCCCCTCCCGCCGCCGGCGCACTCAGGCGATGGCTCGCCTTATCAACCGCCCGCAGGAAGCGATCAAAAGTAATGGGCTTCAATAAATAATCCACCACATCCAGCTCATAGCTCTCAAGGGCATACTCGGAATAAGCGGTGGTCAGTATGACGAGGGGTTTCTTCTGCAGCGTCTTTAACAGCGTGATGCCGGTTATCTCCGGCATCTGAATGTCGAGGAACATCAGATCGATCGCGTTATTGCGCAGCACTTCCATCGCCTGTAGCGGACTCGAGCAAGTCTCGGCCAGTTCCAGGTTCGAAACTTTCTTTACATATTCCGCCAGCAGGTTTCGCGCCAGCGGCTCATCTTCCACAATAAGACACCTGACTTTCACGCTAGTTGGAGGTTCAATTTTACCGAATACCGGTCCGGCAGATCTTCGACTTCCAATGTGTGTTTGCCCGGATAGCTGAGGTCAAGCCTGCGTTTTACATTCTGCAGGCCGATGCCGGATTTCTGGTTCGCCTCCTTACCGGAAAGCGGAATCTTGCTGTTCTCCACCCGGTAAACACATTGTCCGTCGGTGATCGAAATGGAAACGTTCACCCACGCCCTGGGCTGGTTGTTGCTGACACCGTGCTTGAACGCGTTCTCAAGAAAAGTTATGAAAATCAGGGGAGCGATCAAAATATCATCCGGGTTTCCGTCGAGTGAGAAGGTGATGGGTATCTGTTCGTTCAGCCGCAGCTTCTCCAGGCTGATGTAATTCTGCATGTACTCGATCTCCTTGCTCAGCGGCACAAATTCATAATTGGAATCGTACATCATATACCGCATCATCTGCGACAGTTTCGCGATCACTTCCGTGGTGTTGGGCGACTTCGTGTAAGCCAGGTAATATAAATTGTTGAGCGTATTGAAAAGAAAGTGAGGGTTGATCTGCGCCTTCAGAAAATTCAGCTCTGCGGTAAGCTTTTCATTTTCGATATTTTTTTGCCTTGCCTCGAATTCGAACCAGTCGACGGCAAAACGGATCATGGCAAGAAAGATCACGATGAACAGATTCGTTGTGATCACCTGAACGACAAACCGGGTCGTGTACAGATAGCGCGTCTCCCGCGTGAACCCGTCGATCACATATCGTTCAAAAACGAGCCGCGCGGTAATGATGATCGCAAAGACGAGAAAGAACTGGATGAAATAACGCCATGCTTTTTTGTCTTTGAGGAACCTGGGCAGGAAATAAAAATAATTGAGGTAGCCGATCAGCAGGGCGAACGAGAACTGGATGGCCACCACCGTCAGTACCCGCAGCCAGTCAATTTCAGCCCCGCGCTGAACCGAGCTGACCTGGTACACGAAGAACGACAGGTACACGCACCAGAATGAAAGGTGCAGGAGCACGACCCTGTTCCTGTTATATAAAGATTCCATTCGCCCCGAAAGATTTCTGAAAGGTAAGGCCTCGGCGCCAATGCCGCATGCGCTGCTCTCCTTTTTCGACCGTTCATCACAACCTTTCGACAACCCGCCCCTTCCGCGCGAAAATCGGGAGTGTCGACAAATCACGGGAGCCGTCGAGTAAAGAACGCTAATCGTCTAATAAGCGCCGCCGCAAGAAACCAACCTGGTAGTTTTACGTTTTTGAGGGTAGCCTGCGAAGGCTCTGACAACCATTTTAATATTGTTCAAAGGCATGAGACTTTTTTTTACTTTTTTGCTGGTGTCCGCCTGCGGCTTCGGCGCATTTGCCCAGGGGAACGCGAGGATATCCGGCACCGTCATGGATTCCCTCACCCAAAAGCCCGTTGAGTTCGCTAATGTCGCCCTGACAACGACTTCTTCAACCACTCCTATCGACGGGACGGTCTGCGATGCCAAAGGCGAGTTCAAACTGTCGAAAGTGGCGGTCGGTGAATATATAGTCTCCATTACCTTTATTGGATTTGAAACGAAGGTGTTGAGCGTGTCAGTCAAGGACAAAAATGACCAGATCGACCTTGGTAAAATAATCATCAGCCCCACTCCGCAGGTGCTGCAGGCGGTCACGGTTGAAGGACAGAAGGCGTTGATCGAGGAGCGCGTCGACCGCATGGTATACAACGCGGAGAACGACCTGACTACACGCGGTGGCGACGCCACAGATGTGCTGAAACGGGTACCGATGCTGTCAGTTGATCTCGATGGAAATGTTTCCCTGAGAGGCAATCAGAACATCCTTGTGCTCATCAACAACAAGCCCTCGTCGATTATGGCCAGCAGCATCTCCGACGCGTTGAAGCAGATCCCGGCAGACGAGATCAAGTCGGTGGAGGTGATCACATCCCCTTCTGCAAAATACGACGCGGAAGGATCCGCGGGGATTATCAATATTGTCACGAAGAAGTCGACGCTGCACGGCCTGACCCTGAATATCAATTCCGGCGTCGGCCTTCGCGGATCCAACCTCGGATTGAACGGAAATTACCGGGTCGGGAAAATGGGCTTCTCGCTCGGTGGCTTCGGACGTTCCAACTACAACGTAAGCGGACGCTTTGAAAACGAACAACTGACCCGCGCCTTTAACAGCAACGGTACAGTAGACGAGACGTTGAATATTCAAAAAGCCGACACAAGGAACAGCGGCCTTTTTGGAAACTACAACCTCGGCTGGGATTACGACATCGACAAGAAAAATTCCCTCGCGGCGTCGGTCCGCTTTGGACTGCGGAACAACACTACCTTCCAGGATGACCTTACCACCGCGCGCTACGAAAACGGCTCGCTGACCTCCAACACACTTGCCAATAATGAGAACAAGGGCAACTTCAACAACGTCGACGCGAACTTCAGCTACACGCATTATTACGATAAGCCGCAGCGCGAGCTGAGCTTTCAGAGCATGTTCAGCCGGAACACGGGCACGAGCAAGTTCGAGAACTTTGTGCTCGATCCCGGCAGTGGATCAACGCTGAACCAGTTCCTCAACAACAATGACAGCTATAACCAGGAGATCACCCTGCAAGCGGATTATCAGACGCCCGTCGGAACAACCCAGATGATCGAGTTTGGAGGAAAACAAATTATGCGAAGCGTTTTTAGCGATTTCACGTCGTACCAGGCAGCCGGCGGGGGCGCTTATCAGCCTTCTACGACACCGGGCTTTAACAACAACCTCAATTATGACCAGAATGTGAGCGCCGGATACCTGGCTTACACCCTCTCGATGAAAAATGGTTACAGCGTCAAGGCGGGGGCGCGGTATGAGTATACCACCATTTCCGCCTATACCAGGACGGAGGACAACATTGAAATCCCCTCTTACAGCATCCTTGTCCCCAGTGTGAACGTTTCCAAAAGACTTAAGAACAATAACACGCTGAAGGCTTCTTATAACCGGAGGATACAACGGCCCTCCATCCGCTACCTCAACCCCAACATTCAAAGGTCGAATAACCTTGATGTCACAGTGGGCAATCCGCAGCTCGATCCCGAATACACCAATAACTATGAGTTGTCATACAGCACGCTCCTCAAGGGGTTGGTGCTGAATGTTTCCACGTTCGCGCGCTTTACGAACGACGCCATCCAAAGCGTGCGGGTTCCCGATGTCATCGAAGGACTGAACGTGTTGAAAACTACGTATCAGAATATTGGAACCGATAATGCGTATGGAACGAGTATATTCCTGAATGTGAATGCAGGCAAACTTTCCCTCAACGGAGGCACCGACATTTATTACGCCATGATGGATAACAATAACCCCGTCGACTCGTTGCGCGCCAGCAATGAAGGCATCGTTGCCGGCGGGCGCTTGTTCGGCAGCTATGATTTCAGCAAAGGATGGGGCGCGCAGTTCTTCAGCTTCTACAGAGGACGGCATGTTGAATTGCAGGGCACCCAGGGTGGATTCTATATGTACAGCCTCGGATTCAGAAAAGAGTTCACTGGAAAGCGGGGAACGGTTGGTTTTGCCGCCGAGAATTTTCTTCAGCCTTCCATTAAGATCCGCACGGAAATGGAGTCACCACTGCTGCGGCAGACGAGCCTGAACACGCGAAACAATCTAAGCTTCCGCGTGACGTTCACGTATCGCATTGGCAAGATGAGCATGGAACAGCGGCCGCGACGCAGGCGCAGCATCAATAACGATGACCTGAAAGACGATGGAGGCGGTGACAACGGAGGTCAGATGGGAGAGGGCGCGATGCAACCGCAGGGAATGCCCGGCGGGCAGGGTCAGACAGGCAGACAGCAAAATCAGGCTCCGGCCATGCAAAAGAAAAACCCGGCGCCAAAAACCCTTGACACGCCCGGCGCAGCGACGACCGCCGAGGCCGCGGGTACCTGGAAGTATACAATCGATTCCCCGCAGGGCGGGGGTGGCACCATCGTGTTGTCGAAAAACGGATCGGAATATTCCGGCACCATCAAGCGCGAACGGATGAATGATGCAATCGCGCTACAAGACGTAGCTGTAAATGGCAACCGTGTTACTTTTTCATATCCCGTTACTTTTGGCGGCAACGCCATGACGGTACACGTTGACGCGACAGTTGTCGGAAATGATATGCAAGGAACCATGACCACCGGTTCGGGCCGAACGTTCAATCTGACAGCCAAGAGGTCCGAATAAAAATTGACCTGAATTCTTTGTGAAGGAGCGGCGACCTGCCGCTTCTTTTTATTTTTCATACCGTTATTCGGGATGATCGCTTATCTTTACGCGAATACGTAATACCGCTTCCACTTTTTACGGGATGAAAGAATGGCGCTATCGCCATGTGCGTCCCGCGATCGAAAAAAGCGGCTGGCGAGCGGAGAGAACCCGATCTTTCAAGGTGCACCCCAAACCTTAAGGTCAGTGGCCAGCAGGCGCAGCGGTACAATTTTTCTAACGGTATTTCAATGGATAACCAAACAAAACGGCGTCTGGTGGTCGTTTCCAACCGCCTTCCTTTTCAACTGCAGGAGAAAAAGAAGTCGATTGTTATGAAAGAGAGCGACGGGGGTCTCGTGAGCGCGTTGAAAAGTTACTTTGAAAGCGGGCACAACAGAGAGTCGTTTTCCTCTGTGATCTGGATCGGAGCAGCTGACTTTCCTGAAACACGGTGGCAGAAATACAAAGAGAACCCAGGGCCGGCTGGATCGTTTGACGTAGAACCGGTTTTTATCGAGGCCAGAACGTACAACCGCTACTACAATGGTTTCTGCAACGCCACCATCTGGCCGCTCTTCCACTATTTTCCTTCCCTGGTAGAATATGACGAAGACACTTTTCAGAGCTACCAGGAGGTAAACCACGTTTTTGCCGCTAAGCTTTTGACCCTCCTGAAGCCGGGCGATATCCTCTGGATACACGATTACCAGCTGATGATGTTGCCGGGATTGATACGCGCCAGGTTGAAAGATGCAACCATCGGTTTTTTTCTTCACATTCCCTTTCCCTCGTTCGAGATTTTCAGACTGCTGCATAAGCCATGGAAGGAGAAGATTGTCGGCGGACTGCTCGGCGCGGACCTGATCGGCTTTCATACGCATGAATACGTGCAACACTTCCTCAAGACCGTGCAAATGGTGCACGGCTATGACAGCCAATTCCGGAACATCCTGCTGAAGGAGCGGATCATCAAGGCCGAAATGTTTCCACTGGGAATCGATTTTGACAAATTCCACGATGCCGGCCTCGACCCGAAGGTCGTCGAGTCGCTGAAGAAGATAAAAGGCAACTTCCACGGCAAGAAGATCATTTTTTCAGTAGACCGCCTCGACTACACGAAAGGAGTCACGCACCGGATGGCGGGATTCGAACGCTTTCTCGGCGAGCATCCGGAGTGGCGCGGGCGGGTCGTTTTCATTCTCGTCATCGTCCCCTCCAGGCAGATCATTTCAAAGTACAGCGAGCGGAAGAAAATGATCGAGGAACGGGTTGGCCGAATCAACGGGCGATATTCGTCCCTGGAATGGCAGCCTATCATCTATCGTTACAGTAATTTATCCTTTGAAGACCTCTCGGCTTTGTATCAGGCAGCGGACGTCGGACTTATTACGCCCATCAGGGACGGCATGAACCTCGTTGCAAAAGAATATGTCGCCAGCCAGCGTCACCGTGGCGTCTTGATTCTCAGCGAGCTTGCGGGGGCTGCGAATGAAATGGGCGAGGCGATCCTGGTAAACCCCATGGACGAAGAAGAAGTGGCGCAGTCAATTTTTTCGGCCCTGACCATGCCCGAAGAGCAGCAGAAAAGAAAGATCGAGCTTCTCCATGCCCGCCTGCGGGAGTACTCCGTCACCCACTGGGTCAATGACTTTCTCAGGCAGCTTGATGAAACGAAAGAACACCAGGTGTCGCAGCGCACCCGCCATATCACGGGTGTGGTCCTCGACGACCTGAGGGTCCGGTTCAGGACCGCCTCCAGACGTCACCTGTTCCTGGATTATGACGGCACCCTCGTTCCTTTTTCAAAGCACCCGACACTGGCCGTGCCGGATGCCGCGCTCATTTCTCTTTTGTCCGATATTTCTTCCGATGTGAAAACCGACGTGACCATCATCAGCGGGAGAGACAGCCAAACGCTTGAAGAATGGTTCAACAACCTGCCGGTGAACCTTGTCGCAGAACACGGGGCTTCCGTCCGCATGAAGAATGAAACCTGGCGCCATCAGCGCGACATCGATCAGTCGTGGAAGCCACTTGTGCGCCCAACGATGCAGTTGTATGCGCAGCGCAGCCCGGGTTCCTTCCTCGAAGAGAAAACACACACCCTCGCCTGGCATTACCGGAACGTTGATCCAGAGCTGGGCTTTATCCGCTCGCGCGAGCTTCTGGATAATCTCCAACACCTGGTCAGGAACACACCTCTCCAGATCATCGATGGCAACAAGGTAATTGAGGTGCGCATTTCCGGTGTCGACAAGGGTTCGGTCGCGCGACAGTTCCTGAACGGAGAAGACTACGATTTCATAATGGCAGTGGGCGACGATAAAACGGATGAAGACATGTTCCGGGCGCTCTCAGACGAGGCGGTAACGATCAAAATCGGACCGGGACACACGGTCGCGCAATATAACCTGTCCAACCAAATGGAAGTGATCGATCTTTTAAACCAACTTATAAAATAATTGGCCATTCATCAGTACAACATGGGCATTGTAGGCAATTGCTCCTACATGGCCTACATCGACACACAAGCCTCCGTCAAATGGATGTGTATGCCGAGGTTCGACAGCTCCTTCCTCTTCGGATCGCTGCTCGATTCAAAGAAAGGCGGCGAATTCTCCATCAGGCCTGCAGGCACCTTCAGCTCCAGGCAACACTACATTCCCAATACAAACGTGCTGGTGACGGAATTCACCACACCCGAAGGACGTTTCAGGGTCGTAGACTGCGCGCCCCGCTTCTATCAATACGAGCGCTACTTCAAACCGCTCATGCTGGTAAGAAAAATTGAGCTGCTGGAGGGAAGTCCTGTGATCCTGGTAAAATGCAGACCGGTGGGCGACTACGGGGAGATGCAATCGGAAACCGTGGTGAGCAGCAACCACCTGAGGTATCTTCACTTTGACATGCCCCTAAGGCTCACGACCGACGTCGCCCTGTCTTACATCCAGGAAGAGCAGGCATTCGTCTTGAATCAAAACCGGTATCTCGTGTTCACCTACGGGGATCCGCTGGAGGCGCCGCTAAAAGCAACGGCCGAAGATTTTATCAATAAGACGGTGCGGTACTGGCAGGGATGGATCAAGAGCACCTACGTTCCTGACCTCTACCAGGCGGAGATCATCCGCTCGGCGCTCGTTCTGAAGTTGCATCAATACGAGGATACCGGAGGCATCATCGCTTCCGGAACCACGAGCCTTCCCGAACACAACGGAAGCTCGCGAACCTGGGACTACCGCTATTGCTGGTTCAGGGATTCCTATTATACCCTGAAGGCGTTCAATGAGATGGGGCATTTCGATGAGCTGGAAGGATACTTCAACTATATCCAGAACATTCTCATGCGCGAATCCGAACGCATGCAGCCCCTGTACACTGTTACAGGATCGAAGCACCTGGAGGAAACCCATCTCCCGCTCGAAGGCTACCTCGGCAATCAGCCGGTCAGGATTGGCAATGGCGCTCATGTGCAGATCCAGAACGATGTTTACGGGCAGGTGCTGGTGGGGTTACTCCCGTTGTTCATCGATAAGCGACTTTCCTTCACAGGGAGAAGCTATTACAAGCCCCTGGTAGACCGGCTCCTCAATTGGATTGAAAAAACTTTCTTTGAACCGGATGCCGGCCTGTGGGAATTCCGGAATGTGAAACAGGTTCACACCTACACCCTGCTTTTCCATTGGGCCGGGAGCAAGGCCGCCGCAAAGATCGGCGTGGCAATGAATGACAACGACCTGATCAACCGCGCGTTAAAACTCGAGAAGATCGCCAGCGAGAACATTGAGAAGGCCTTTGACCCTCAGCGGCAGGTATACACGCAGGCCATCGGCGCGGAGCACCTCGACGCAAGCACGCTGAAGATGATCACGATGAATTATCTTGATCATAAAAGCGAGAAGGCGCGAAAGCACCTGATCGCTCTCGAAAGCCTCCTGAAAACAGAACAGGGCTTGTTTTACCGCTATGTCCACCAGGATGATTTCGGAAAACCGGAAGCGACGTTTCTCGTCTGCGCCTTCTGGTATGTGGATGCCCTCGCGTGTGTGGGAAGAGTCGATGATGCGATACGCACCCTGGATGGCATCCTCAAGTATACCAACCACCTGGGCATTTTCAGCGAAGACGTCGGGCTGGATGGCTCGCAGTGGGGTAACTATCCCCAAACGTACAGCCATGTGGGCCTCATCAACGCGGCTTTCCGTATTTACAAAAAAATGGATATCCCGAATTTCAAATAGCGTTTTGTCTATACCTTCGTGTTTGATCGATCTCATCAGAGACACAAATGCCTTTTGTCTTTAAACCGTTGACAGCCGAAACCTGGAAGCCGTTCGAAACGCTCTTCGGTCCGAGGGGCGCGTGCGGAGGATGCTGGTGCATGGCCTGGCGACTGTCAAAAAAAGAATTTGACGAAGCGAAAGGAGAGGGAAACAAGACGAAGATCCGCAAACTTGTGAAACGCGGCGACGATATCGGTGTCCTTGCTTTTGACGGCTCCATCCCCGCGGGGTGGTGCGCGGTTGCACCCAGGGAAAAATATATCAGGCTTGAAAATTCGCGTGTGCTCAAACCGGTTGACGCAAAACCGGTATGGTCTGTGTCATGCTTTTTTGTGGCGAAGGCCTATCGAAGAAAAGGCTTGTCAGTAAAACTGCTGAAGGCAGCTGTTGACTTTGCGGCTTCCCGTGGCGCCACCATCGTCGAAGGGTATCCCGTGGTGCCCGCCGGTAAGAAAATGCCGGATGTGTTTGCGTGGACTGGCATCCTGTCAAGTTACCTCAAAGCCGGCTTTGTAGAAGAAAAAAGAAATTCGCCCGCACGACCCATCGTGCGCTTCTACCTCTGACCCTGTACGCTAATCTTATATTGGGGAAGGACTGATGCTTGTCCACCCGCCGTCAATGACGAGGGTTTGGCCAGTGATGTGATCGGCTTTGGAAGAGACGAGGAAGCAGGCTGCGTTCGCGATGTCTTCTACGGAAGCCGGCTTTCCAATGGGCGTGAGCCGCGACCAGATCTCTTCATAGTCGGGTTCCTCCATGGTGCGCGCCGTAAGGGTGGCGCCAGGCGCCAGTGCGTTGACGGTGATCTTATGGCCTGACAGTTCAATTACGAGATTTTTCGCCAGCATCTGGATGGCAGCCTTCGTCATTCCGTAAGCCGCAAGGTTTTTGTGCGCCTGCACACCGGTAACAGATGACATGAACAGGAGCTTGCCGCCTTTCCCCTGCGCGATCATTTGCCGGGCGGCAGACTGCGCGAGAAAGAATGTGCCCCGAAGGTTGACGCTCAGGACCTGGTCGAAATCGGCCTGGTCGTATTCCAGAAAATCGCCGAACAGTGTGATCCCGGCATTGGCGATAACGATGTTGAGTTGCCCGAATTTTTTTACCGCTTCATCCACGAGCGACTGCAGGAAATCGACGTCCGAAACGTCACCCGGGAGGGCAACGCAGGCCGCCTTGTTCTCTTTACTGATCTTCGCCGCAGCCTCGGCCGCGAGTGACGTCTGTACGTCGTTCAGTACGACGCTCGCACCCTGCGCCGCCAGCTGACGGCAGATCTCGAAGCCTATGCCCTGTCCCGCGCCGGTGACAATAGCCACCTGGTTGTGAAATGGTTTGTCGTTCATATGCTCGCAGCTCTAATCTCGTATGCTAATGTGAATCGCGGGTTACTTCACTGCCCGATCCGCCGCGAAGGAAGTCAAGGTCAGCTCCAAGATGCGCCTGCTGGACGTGTGTTTGATACAGGTGTACGTATCCCCTTGGCTGGATTTTCACCCGTGTGGGTTTCCATTCTTTTTTGCGACGGCTGAGCTCCGCCTCGCTCACGTTCAGGGTCAGCCTGCGGTTGGGAACATCCAGCGTGATCTCGTCCCCGGTTTTAACTACTGCGAAATTTCCGCCCGCCGCGGCTTCCGGTGACACATGAAGTACCACCGTGCCAAAAGCAGTGCCGCTCATTCTTCCATCAGAGATCCTGATCATGTCCGTCACGCCTTTCTCCAGCAATTTTATGGGAATGCCCATGTTGCCGACTTCCGGCATACCCGGATATCCGATCGGTCCTACATTCTTTAAAACGAGAACGCAGCTTTCATCCACGTCGAGCTCCGGGTCGTCGATGCGCGCCTTGTAGTCTTCAATGTCCTCGAATACCACCGCTTTTCCCGTGTGAGTCATGAGTTTTACACTGGCGGCCGAAGGTTTGATCACCGCGCCGTTTTCTGCGAGATTCCCGCGCAGGATCGCCACTCCCGAAAGCTCGTTGAAGGGCTTGTCTACGGAGGCGATGATATCGCGGTTGTAGCAGGTCTCATTAGAGGAATTTTCTCCCACCGTCTTCCCGTTCACCGTGATGCAATCGCGGTGCAGGAATTTCGCCAGCTCCTGCTGAACCACCGGCAGCCCGCCGGCGTAATACAGGTCTTCCATGAAATATTTTCCCGATGGCTGAAGGTTGGCAATAAGCGGAACATTGTTAGAAAGCGCATCGAAATCGTCGATGGAAAGCTCAACCCCGATGCGGCCCGCAATGGCGAGAAGATGAATGATAAAATTGGTGGAACCCCCGATGGCCGCGTTCACAATGATGGCGTTCTCAAAAGCTTTGCGGGTCAGCACCTTCGATAAAACCATATTTTCCTTCACCATCTCGACCGCCCTCGAGCCTGAGAGCTGGGCCAGCACTTTCCTTCTCGCATCCGCAGCCGGTATCGCGGCGTTTTGCGGAAGGGATAATCCCAGCGATTCGACCATCACCGCCATGGTCGACGCCGTACCCATCACGGCGCAATGACCCCGGCTGCGACACATGCTCGCCTCCGCCATCAGAAGCTCGTCCTGAAGCATGGTTCCTGAACGGACCGCCTCGCTGAACCGCCAGATATCACTGGTGCCGATATCACGGCCCTGAAACTTGCCTGTCAGCATCGGTCCGCCCGAGACAACCAGCGTGGGAAGGTCAACACTGCACGCGCCCATGATCAGCGACGGCGTGGTTTTATCGCACCCGCACATCAGCACAATGCCGTCTACCGGATTCGCGCGGATCGATTCCTCTACGTCCATGCTGGCAAGATTCCGGTAGAGCATCGCCGTGGGCTTGATCAACGTTTCGCCCAGCGACATGACCGGGAACTCGACGGGAAATCCCCCCGCCTCTGAAACCCCGCGTTTCACCGATTCTGCTAATTCACGGAAATGCGCGTTACAAGGCGTTAATTCAGACCATGTGTTGCAGATCCCGATGACGGGACGTCCGTCAAATTCATGGGAGGGTATACCCTGGTTCTTCATCCATGCCCGATAAATGAAACCATCCTTGCCTTTTTTTCCGAACCAGTTCTGACTGCGATATTTTGCCATGGTTTTTAATTGCTGTTGATGTGAATAATGAAGTTTCCAGCTGGCCGTGGACAGCGGCCGTCTTACGCTTAAAAATATCCTATTTTTTTCAGATTCCGTCGAAATCGGGATACTTTCCACGACCGGCCTCGTATATTGTCTCTACAATTGTCGTATGAACAACTTATTCCATGGGACTCGAAAAAGAGATTCAACAGGAGCGGTTTTCAAATGAGCACGAGAAAATGGCCGTGAACGTTCTGTTTACCGCCAGCTGGCTGCACGGCCTGAATGCGGGCCGTCTGAAAGCGTTTGGCATTACGCCGGAACAATACAACGTCCTCCGCATCCTCCGCGGCAGCCACCCCAGGGCGCTCATGCTGGCCGGCATCGCCTGTCGTATGATCGATAAAAACAGCAACGCCACCCGCCTCGTGGAAAAACTCAGGATTAAGGGACTCGTGAAACGCGAGCCGTGTGAAAACAACCGCCGCCAGGTCGACATTCACATCACTGAAAAAGGACTGGCGGTTCTCAAAAAGATTGACCAGGAAGAAGCCCACTGGCTATCCAGGTTGAAAAACGTCACAAAAACCGAAGCGCAGGAACTGAACCGGATCCTGGATAAACTTCGCGGATCGTAAATTAATTCCGGAAAATAGTTGTTTATACAATAGTTGTATGTATATCCATTCAAAAATTGGCCGCGCACCCTTATGGGATGCGCCCGGACGCTTAAAAGAATAAAATGATGAAAAACAGAACTGTAAAGAATTTGTTGTACGCGGAGAAGATCGACATGGGCGGACTTCCTGTGCGACAGCCATTTCCCACCTTCAAGGTCCAGCAGGTGGATCCGTTTCTACTGCTTCACCATGCTGATATTAAAGTGCCCGTCCATACGGAGCCAGCTCATGCCGGCGTGGGCCCGCATCCCCATCGCGGTTTTTCTCCTGTAACATTCATCTTCAAGGGCGGGGTCCACCACCGCGACAGCCGCGGTAACGACAGTGTTGTCTACGCGGGCGGCGCGCAATGGATGAATGCGGGCATGGGCGTCATGCACAGCGAGCGCCCGCCGCACGACATCCAGGAGCTCGGCGGAAGGCAGGAGATCATACAGCTCTGGATCAACACACCCGCCCGGCACAAAATGGATCAGCCGGAATACTTTCCTCTGCAGTCTGGCGAAATCCCGCGCTATGTTTCAGATGACAAACGCGTTGCCGCCAGCGTGATCGCAGGCGAGCTGTTCGGCTTAAAAGGACCTGTTCCTGCAAAGACGCCGGTCATTGCCGCTACGCTCGAATTGAAAAAGGGCGGGCGGATCCAGATCCCCGTTCCAGCGGGCCACAACACTTTTGTTTACCTGCTCGACGGCAAGGTCACCATCGCCGGCTACGGGTTGACCGAAGCATTCAATGCGGTGGTATTCGCAAATGACGGCGAAGGCATAACAGTTGAGGCTTCTGACGACGCGCGCATGCTGTTCGGGAGCGGAGAACCGATCAATGAGAAAGTGGTGTCGCACGGCCCGTTTGTGATGAACACCGAAACGGAGATCCTCGAGGCGATGAGGGATTATCAGAAAGGCAAAATGGGAATTCTCATTGAGGATTAAAGAGGTGTGGGCCCTCCGATCCGTATGCAGTCGGCCGCTTTTAGCGGGATGTCAAATATCATTTTTAATGAAAGATAACTCGATGGAGATCGAATCAACAGTATGCAAAAATCAGCAGATTTCACCTCGCCGATCCTGGACGTAATCAAGAAGCGCAGAAGCAGGCGCGCCTACTCAGACCGGATGGTGGAGCCCGAAAAGATACGCTCGTTATTTGAGGCCGCGCGCTGGGCGCCGTCGAGTTTGAATGAACAGCCGTGGTTTTATATTTACGCGACCCGGGACCAGACCGTTTTATGGAACAAGATCTTCGAGGGACTGAAGGAGGGCAATAAAGTGTGGGCGAAAAACGCGCCCCTTCTTATCCTCAGCCTCGCCCGCAAAAACTTTATCCGGATTGAAGCCCCGAATCCCTCGGCGCGCTACGATCTGGGCGCAGCCAACGCGTTCCTTTCGCTTCAGGCAGCGCATTTCGGTTTGAACGTGCATCAGATCGCCGGATTCGATCCCAACGTGATGACCCGCAACCTTTCCATACCCGACCTTTACGAACCGGTTACCGTGATGGCTATTGGCTATGCGGGTGACGTAGAAAAGTTGCCGGAAAACCTGCAGCTGCGCGAGGCCGCACCGCGCGAACGATATGTCGAGCAGGAATTTGTGATGAACAAAGCTTTCGGCGAATGAGTGGATTATTTCACCAGCGTCGATTCGCTGTGCGATTCGGCGAGCAGCAGGGTGAACGAGACCTCCGTCCCTTCGCCAACCGTGCTCTTTATGCTGATTTGTCCTCCGTTCCGGTTGATGAATTCCTTGCACAATAAAAGGCCCAGGCCCGTGCCTTTTTCCTCACCGGTTCCCGTTTTTGAAAAATGAGCCCTTGAGCCGATGAGCGCTTCGATCTCGGCGTCAGACATGCCGATCCCGCAATCTTTTATCCTCACCTGGCAATGGCCATCTCCACGGCATGCAAGAATGTCGATCTGCTCGTTGAAGCCCGAAAACTTGATGGCATTGTGGATCAGGTTGCGAAGGATGATTTGTAACTGGTGCTCATCCGCCCAGACATGAAGTGGCTCACCGTTCTGAATGTTTAAAATGATGTTCTTCCGCGCGGCGACCTCTTCCAGCAGCTGGCAGGCCTCCACGATCGACGAGTTTATTTCAATTTTTTTCCTTTCCGTTTTTATTCCCCCCATCTGGCTGAAAGACCAGTTCAAAAGGTTTTCGAGGGTTCTCTGGGTCAGGTTCAGATTCTCCTTCAACTTCGCCGATAGCGCGACGAATTCTTCCGCCGTCATCAGCTTTTTCGTAAACAGGTCCAACAGCGACTGCAGATTGCCGATCGGCCCCCGCAGGTCGTGACTGATCACTGAGAAAAGTTTTGTCTTCAACTCATCCAGCTCGCGCAGGTTTTCAGCCTGGACCTCGATGGAAATCTTCTGCTTTTCGATGGCGGCGTTCTTGCTGGCGAGGTTGCGGTTGGTCCTGTCCTGAATGCTGCGCAGTCGCGTCAAAACAAAAATGAGCAGGCTGAGAAACAGGACTGCAACCAGAAGGAAGGCGACAAAAAGTCGCTGGTTCCTTACCTCTTGTTGTTTCAGGATATTTTCCTGCTCCAGCAATTGGATGGTCGTTTCCTTCGATTCCAGATCGTGCAGGGATTGCATCTCCTGGATCTGTCCGCTTTTCTGGGAGTTGTAGAGCTCATCCTTATATTCGCTCACCTTCTTCAGCTCGGCTGCGGCAAGCGCGGGCTGGTTACCATCCAGGTAAAACGTCGCGAGCAGATCGTGGGCACGGATCTGCCAATTCAGGTTCCCAATCTCGCTGCTGATGCGGATGGACTCTTTCAACTGGGCAACAGCCTTGTCCTTGTTCCCCAGCGCATGTTCATTCTGGGCCGCCTGGTAGTAAGAGATGCCCAGCCCCCGGCGGTTGCCAACCAGGCTGTCGATCGCCAGCCCGCGATACGCGTACTCCCTGCTTTTTTCAAATTCCTTCCGTTGGAAATAGATCCTCGCCTTGCGGCCATACAGCACACTCAGATCAAGCGAGTCTTTGAATTTTGAAAAAAGGGCTATGCCAAGGTCCGAATAGTAGAGGGCCGAGTCCAGTTCATTGATCTCCGTGAGAAAGAAAGAATGCTCGCGATACGCATCGGCGACCAGGACTTCATCGGATTGGTTTTTTCCCAGGGCCATCGCCTGATGGATAAACTGATGCGCCTTGTCGAGATTGCCCAGCTCTGTCAACGTCCTGGCGAGCGACAACAGGCAGGCGCTTCGCTCCCGGTGATGGGAAGAATTATTGAAGAATCTCAACGCCTTGAAGCCGTACTCCGTGGCGAGCTCATAGTTGGCCTTTACCCAATAGATTTTCGAGAAGAGCAAATTGCAGTAAGCCTGGTAATAAATGTCGCGAGACTGCTCTGCCAGGTTCAGGGCTTGAGCGTTGACCTCAATGGCGCGGTCCGGATTATTCAAATAAAGACCGTGTGCTTCCAGGGTCAATTTCTGGAGCTGGTCGTGCGGGGTATTGATTTGTGCCGGTGCGTAAACATAAAAAAGCGAAAATATCAGCGGGATGCCTGCGCGCCGGACTAACGCATGGTAAACCATTGGAATTACAATGTCGGGAAAATTTTTCGGGCCGGCAAAAAGTCATAAGAACTTCTTTGGATAGCTGTTCGAATGCCGCGTGTTGCGGAACCCATACAGGGTGATCGGAATACGCGGGACTACCGGAAGGTGATATGGTAAGTGGGTGATCATGAGAATTTTCAGCGACATCACCCATGGTTCGGCGGGTGTTGCTCGGGCCATTGAGTATTTTAGTCTTTGTATCGCCATGTCCGCTTTTTTATTTTGAATTAGGCGAACAGTTGCGTTTATTGAACTTTATTAAAGTGTTTGTTGTCTGCGTAAATGCCAGATCGCGAAAACAATTCTATTATGTCTGCTGAAAAATCCAACGACCTGAAACTTGCTGTCCTCATTGATGCGGACAATATCCCGTACGCCAACGTAAAGGCGATGATGGAAGAAATAGCAAAGTACGGCACGCCTACTTTCAAGCGCATCTACGGTGACTGGACCAAACCGACAACTTCCGGATGGAAAAACGTATTGCTGCAAAATGCCATCACCCCTATTCAGCAGTACAGTTATACGTCGGGAAAGAACGCCACTGACTCCGCCATGATCATCGATGCGATGGACATTCTTTACACAGGCAGAGTGGATGGCTTTTGTATCGTGTCAAGCGACAGTGATTTTACGCGGCTGGCTACCAGGCTTCGCGAGGCAGGCATGAAAGTAATCGGACTCGGGGAGAAGAAAACACCGGATCCCTTCATCACGGCATGCGATAAATTTATTTACATTGAGATCCTTTCCTCGGAGGACGTCGTAACCCCCGACCGGCACGCAAAAAAGACGAAGAAGGATTCGCTTCAAAAACTTGACCACCGGGTAATCAACCTTATTAAATCCAGCATCAACGATGTGGCCGATGAAGGCGGCTGGGCGTTCCTCGGCGAGGTGGGGACATTGATCCTGAAAAAACAGCCCAACTTCGACGCCCGGAATTACGGGTTCAGAAAATTGCTGCAGCTTATGAAAAGTGTCGACGATATAGAAGTCGACGAACGGCTGAGCGAGAGCGGAGGCACACGGCACGTGTATGTCAAGGTTAAATAGCTAATGGCCGGGCGCATGACTTTCAAAGAACCTGTTTAACAACGAGATCAATTCCGCCGCCGTGAGGTAGTACATCACTTCGTAATGGGTTTCATTGAAAGCCGTGAGAATGTCGTAGTACTCTCTTTCATTTAAAGCATATTTTGTCATAAACGATTCCTTCAGCTCGGGGTTGTTCACAACGACATCCATATAGGTTTTGACCCGCAGGTTTTCTTCTTTTAGCATGCCGAGCCGGATCCGGTCCTTCCTGGCCCGGGAGAAATAAAAGGGAATACTTTTTTGAAGTTGAGCGTTCCGGTCGTCGAACATTCCTTCATAGAGCTCGCCGGTTCTCTTGTACTCGTCAATGGTGATGGCTTTTAATAGCGTGTACGTTTCGCTCAGCCGTATCATGCCCGGTTCATAGGTGGAAAGCGGCAGTTCGAGCGTCTGATAGCCGACGGATGTAAATATAAGCGTGTCAGCCGCCGTCGCCCGGATGCTGAAATTACCTTTTTCATCCGTCGACGTACCGCGGCTGCTGTTCTTCAGCTGAATGCTGACGGACGGTAGCGCATTCAAGGTTGCCGAGTCAACAACGATCCCCTGTATGAGCTCCTGTCCATGCACAACGGTGAATCCGGCCATGATGGAAACCAGAGCCGTAAGGATGAAGGTGAATGCGTGCTTTCTCATTAGCTCCGCCTTTAATAAAAGCATTCCAATGGGCAAATCAAAATTGCGGAATTCCATCCCTAAAGGCACAAAACGACCAAGCCAGAAGATTCCGGATTCCGCCTCCCTCATTTTTCGCTTAGTATACCATATAGCATCTTGCATCACCCCTCATCCTTATTGACGGTTTCCCCGCCTCAAACGCGGCGGCAGGGCAGAGGTCAACGACACAACCCGTTCGTCGTATTTTTAATTTTGTTTTTTGACGACAAAATAAAATATTGCAGACCTTTTCCGCATCTTTGAACCCCACCGCCAGCGTAAAAACGGCGGGGTGTTTACCGGGTAATTAGCTCAGTTGGTTTAGAGCACTACCTTGACAGGGTAGGGGTCACAGGTTCGAATCCTGTATTACCCACTTTCGACCGGTCATTTGTGAATTTGGACCCTGGCGCGCCTGCGAGAAACCGGTCACTTTCGTCCAAGGCTCTGACAGCCGCCAGGACTGAAATCGGCGGAAGCCAGTCTGAAAGTACCGTCACGAACATCCCGTTGGCGATCTCTGAAACTCTGAATGGAATGAGAATTTTCGCACACTTGATTTTATTCTTATCGGTTGTGACCAGCGCAGGGGCACAGATCTATATTCCGACTTTTGACCTTCAGGGCCATCGCGGAGCCAGAGGGTTGCGCCCTGAAAACACGATACCTGCGTTTATTGCAGCACTGGACTCCGGCGTCACGACTATTGAACTGGACCTTGCCATCAGCAAAGACAAGCAGATCGTGGTGTCGCACGATCCATGGATGTCTTCGGCATTTTGCCTGAAGCCCGACGGCTCGACGATCAGCGACAAAGAAGAGAAGTCGCTCCGCCTTTATGAAATGGACTACGAAGAGATTGCCCGCTATGACTGCGGATCGAAAGGCAACGAAGACTTTCCGGAGCAGCTCAAAATAACGACCACTAAACCCTTGCTGAAGGATGTCATCATTGCCGTTGAGCACCACATCAAAAGCCACATGCTGTACGAAGTGGATTATAACATCGAGATCAAAACAACCCCGGCCGGCGATAATAAACTTCATCCGTCGCCCGAGGTTTTTTCCGATCTCGTTTACAATCTGATCGACCAGTACCTTCCCCTGGAAAGAGTCGTGATCCAGTCGTTCGATTTCCGGGTGCTGAGATACTGGCGAAAGAAATATCCCGACATCCGGTTATCCGCCCTGGTGGAGAACGCAAAGACGGTTGACGCAAACCTGGCCACCCTGGGATTCAAACCCCAGATTTACAGCCCGAACTATAAGCTCCTGACAAAACAAAAGGTGGATTACCTCAAAAGTCTGGGCATTCGTGTCATTCCCTGGACGGTGAATGAAACCGACGACATGAAGAAGATGCTCGAATGGAAAGTGGATGGATTCATCACCGACTATCCGAACCGGGCGGCGGCGCTGGGCCTGGGAATAAAACGCACAGAACCTTCGCGCTGATCTTTCGTTTTTGCTTCGGGTTTTTCTTATTCTTGCACAAAATTCAGATTCGCGCATGAGCAAACAGTATGACGTTTACGGTATCGGCAATGCCCTTGTTGATATTGTAACCGAAGTAGACCTTGATTTTTTTGTCAGGCATAACATTGAGAAGGGAGTCATGACGCTGGTTGACGAGAAAAGGCAGCATGAGCTGATCAGGGCCATTGACATGAAAAAGAGCAAGATGTCATGCGGAGGGTCTGCGGCCAATACCATGATCGGCGTCAGCCAGTTCGGGGGAAGAAGTTTTTACTCCTGCCTGGTGGCCAAAGATGACCTGGGCCGTTTTTTCTTACAGGACCTTAAACGCAACGGTGTGAGCACCAATCTGACTCCGGAATCATGCCCGGAAGGGATCACCGGCAAGGTGCTGGTAATGACATCGCCGGATGCCGAGCGGACCATGAATACGTTCCTGGGCACGAGCTCCCACCTGTCTCCGCAGCACCTGGATGAAAATGCGATTGTAAACTCGTCCTACCTTTACCTGGAAGGATATCTGGTCACAAGTCCCACGAGTATCGAGGCGATGAAGGAGGCAAAAAAAATTGCCGAACGGCACAACGTCAAGACCACGCTCACTTTTTCGGATCCGAGCATGGTGAGATATTTCTCCAATCAGATGCAGGAAATTATCGGCGCAAGCGTCGACCTTCTTTTTTGCAACGAGGAAGAGGCCATGACCTTTACGGGAACGGACACGCTGCTGGATGCGCGGGACAAGCTGAGAGAGGTCGCGAAGCATTTTGCCATTACGCTGGGAGCCAATGGAGCCCTGATCTACGATGGCGACACTTTTATAAACATTGAGCCTTACAAGGTCAGGGCCCTGGATACAAACGGCGCCGGCGATATGTTTGCGGGGGCGTTCCTGTACGGCATCACCCATGGGCACAGCTACGCCGAAGCGGGCAAGCTTGCTTCGCTGGCCTCGTCGCGGGTTGTTTCGCAATTCGGCCCCAGACTTGAGCCACAGCAAGTTCAGAAAGTCCTTGGCGATCTGATTGCCCTGTAATTTCAAGCGGCTGGTCTGACCGGCGATAGGGCGGCGGAGGATCAAACCGGGGTGTTTTTCACAGGCCGTTGAGCCACGGATATTAAGTCCCCCGGGGACATTAGTCGTGGCAAGGCCTTGTAAATACCGAAAATCCTGTCCATCTTTGCAGCCCTTATTTTGAGGATAAAATCTGATTATTATGGTACGTACCTTTCAACCTTCGAAGAGAAAGAGAAAAAACAAGCACGGATTCCGCGAAAGAATGGCTTCGGCAAACGGCCGCCGGGTGTTGGCTTCACGCAGGAGAAAGGGCAGAAAGAAACTCACAGTTTCCGACGAGAAAACCCTGAAGCATAAGTAATCCTCATTCGGTCCGGAATCCGGAACGGTTCTGTTCTTGCTTTAATTCCGTAACTTGAGTCAGGTTTACGGCCCGCCCACACAGGGCTGAACTTTGAGCATTGGCCAGGTTTACATTTCAAAAGATCGAACGACTGCATAAGGCAAAGCCTATACAGGAACTCTTTGACACGGGTTCCTCTTTTTATTTGTACCCTTTCAAAGTCCTCTTCAAAGACAATCCCGACCCCCGGTTTCCCGTTCATCAGGTATTGATTTCCGTTTCGAAAAAGAACTTCAGGAACGCGACGGACCGCAACCGGATCAAGCGAAGGATCAGGGAATCTTTCAGATTGAATAAAAACTTACTTCCGGCTGGCCGAAAGTTGATGATTGCATATATTTATACAGCAAAAGAAATCCTAACCTTTGCACAAATTCAGGAACGCTTAATAAGAACGCTTAATCGTTTTGATCATGTGGAGAAGATTTAAATGGCCAGTCACGCTGGCTTTGTTGATTGTTGTATCCTTCGCCTTCCGGGAACCCGCAGAAAAATATTTCGAGGTCGCCAAGAGCCTTGATATTTTTGCCACCCTGTTCAAGGAAGTCAATGCCTATTACGTGGATGACGTCGATCCTGAAAAACTGGTCAGAAAAGGCATTGATGCCATGCTGGCTTCTCTGGACCCATACACCGATTACATTTCCGAAGATGAGATGGAATCGTTCCGGATTTCCACCACCGGGCAATACGGAGGCGTCGGCGCCATGATCGGCGTAATTCAAGGCAAGATCCTCATTACTCAGCCTTACAAAGGGTTTCCCGCCTATGCCGACGGCATAAAAGTTGGCGATGAGATCATCGCCATCGACGGCATCGACGTGCGCGGCAAACGCACATCAGAGGTAAGCGCCCTGCTCAAAGGCCAGCCCAACACCCAGGTCGCCATCAAGATCCGCCGCTACGGAAAAAAAGACGACATCGTCTTTAATGTTACACGGCAAAAAATTAACGTAAGTAATGTTGCCGACTACGACCTGATCGACGGCGACATCGCCTATATCCGGCTTGACGATTTTACTCCCGGCGCTTCCTTTGAGGTGGCCGACGCCCTCATCGAACTAAAAGACAAGGGGGCCAAAAAACTCATTCTCGACTTGCGCGAAAACCCGGGCGGGCTTCTCCACGAAGCAGTTAACATCGTCGGCTTGTTCATTCCGAAAGGAATGGAAGTGGTGTCGACAAAAGGAAAGGTCGACGAATGGAACAAGGTGTACCGGACGCTCAATAATCCCCTGGATACGGAAATTCCCATGGTCGTGCTGACCAGCGAAGGAAGCGCCTCGGCATCCGAGATTGTGGCGGGCACGCTGCAGGATTATGACCGCGCCGTGCTGGTGGGAGGGAAAACGTTCGGAAAGGGGCTCGTGCAGACAACGCGCCCGCTATCCTACAATGCCCAGCTGAAAGTCACCACCGCCAAATACTATATTCCGAGCGGACGCTGCATCCAGGCGCTGGATTACACCCACCGCAAGGAAGATGGTACCGTCGTGCGGATCGCCGACTCTCTTAAAGCGCAGTTCAAGACGAAAAACGGGCGCCTGGTATACGACGGCGGTGGCCTTGATCCGGATATCAAGGTTGAAAAAGATTATCTCGGAACGGTGACCTCCGAACTGGTCGATTCAGGCTTGATCTTCGAGTTTGCTTCGAAATTCGCTTCGGAAAATCCCAAGCCGAATGACCTGGCTGCCTTTCGGCTGTCAGACAGGGATTATGAAAATTTTGTGGCCTGGCTAAATAAACAGCACTTCACCTATACCACTTCCCTTGAGAAAAATGCGGAGGAACTGATCGAGACCGCCAAGCATGAACGGATGTATCCCGATCTGGAAATCTATCTCGACGGCCTGAAGAACAAGATCGAAGCCAACAAAAATTCCGATTACGTCCGTTTCAAGGACGAGATCAGGGAGATCCTCGAAGAGCAGATCGCTTTTCACTATGACCTGGAGGAAGGACGGGCAAAGATCAGCCTTCCCCGCGACAAGGATGTGATCGAAGCCAAGAAGGTGCTGAACGACACGGCAGCCTATCATAAGATCTTTTCGCCCATTTAATGTCCGTCATCCTCAGCCTCGAGACCTCGACAGATGTTTGCTCGGTAGCGCTGCATGACAATCAAACGCTGTTATTCCACTCTGAGATCCATGAGCCGCAGGCGCACGCGGCCCGGCTGGCAGTAATGATCGGGGAAGCCAGTCGCCGGGCAGGCGTGGCCATGAAAAGCATCGACGCTGTTGCCGTAACATCGGGACCGGGGTCCTATACCGGCCTGCGCATCGGCACGTCCACGGCAAAAGGGCTTTGTTACGCGTTGGATATTCCGCTGATTGCAGTCGGCTCACTTGAGTTGCTCGCTTTTCAGGGAAGCAGCCACAATAAGGATCGGGCGCTTCTTTGTCCGATGATCGATGCCCGCCGGATGGAAGTGTACTGCCTGGTTGCGGATGATCAGTTAAGCGTGATTGAACCGGTTGCCGCGAAGGTCATCGACGGCAACAGTTTCCAGGAACTTTTGGCGACGCGCCAGGTGTTGTTTTTCGGCAACGGCGCCGACAAATGCAGGGAAGTGCTATCACATCCTTCTGCGGCGTTCCTTCAGGGCGTCTATCCGAGCGCAGCTGCTTTGGGTGTGATGGCGGCCAGAAAGTTCGAAGGCGAAAGCTTCGAAGACCTGGTCAGTTTCAAACCGTTCTATCTCAAAGAGTTCGTCGCAAAAAAGGCGGGCGGGGTTGTGTAGTGGTGCGGGTCGTTGCAGGAAATCGCGTTTATCCGTTTTAAGCATATCTTTGTCTCATGCACTCCGGGAATGAAATCGTCAATCGTGTTGCGGGCAGCCCGATAAAGCTCTTCGACCTCGAGGGGTATTATGTTGCGGGCGAGCGCGTGGTAGTCGACATCAAGGATCAGTTGTATCAGGGGTGGATCTTAAGTGAGAAGGAGTTCCGGGATTTCATCAAGTCGAATGACTGGGCGCGGTATCAGGATAAATTTGTTGCCGTTACCTGTTCGGTGGATTCGATTGTTCCGGTGTGGGCGTATATGCTTCTCACTTCCGTGCTGGAACCCTATGCGCGCACAATCGTATTTGGCGGATTGCAGGATCTGGAGGAGAAAATTTTTTTTGATTCGCTGGCGCGGATTGACTGGGAGCAGTTCAGGGATGCGAAGGTAGTATTAAAAGGTTGCAGCAAGGTGGCTGTTCCGATGGCTGCTTATGTGGAGGCGACCAGGCTGCTGCGGCCGTATGCTGCCAGTATCATGTTCGGTGAACCTTGCAGTACGGTTCCGGTGTTTAAGAAACCCCGGATGTAGCGATCACTTTTCGGGAAGCGGTTGTTGAATGATTTGTTGATAACTATTTCGAAGATTTTTTGTTCACGACTGTATCTGTTTTTACATTTGGAGCCCTTTGGAAGAGAGGGTTGAACCCGCGGAGAAAGGGGCAGTAACTCAAAAAAATAGTTAAGGGATTTGCAAAGAGTACAATGTTCTGTTACCTTTGCACTCCCAAACGAAAAAGCCGGGTTTCGGAAGGAAAGCGGCGGGGCTTATGGTTGAAAAACCACATTTGATCAGCGACTCACCTAGGTTTTAAGGACTTTGGTGTAGGGAGTTGGTTGAGACGTTCTTTGAATAGATGGTTAATTGATAGCGGACCCCCTGAATGATCATTTACATTTGGTCATTACAGGGAATGATTCTTA
>DASVOT010000398.1:0-3218 GCA_036383235.1 Chryseosolibacter sp. | reverse complement strand
GTTGCCTGGTGTGTAATACACGGCCTGCCGGACACCGCCGGTATTAGCTTTATGCTCCCGAAAAATTTTTTTCTTGTGATCTTTGTTTGAACTTAACGCAGGTGTATGAAATCAATATTGTTGTTTATGGGAATCGGCATGGAAGAGATGCTGGTCATCGGTTTGGTGGTCCTGGTGTTTTTCGGCGCCAACAAGGTACCGGAATTCATGAAGGGGCTTGGCAAAGGCGTGCGTGAATTCAAAAACGGACTCAATAAAATCCAGGATGAGGTGGAAGAGTCTGTCAAGGAGACACCCGCGCGGAAAGAACTGCCCAAAGTCGACCAGCAGGCGGAACAAAATCCGGATTAAGGACGGGATACTATCCCGCCCCACGAATACCGGCCGGTTTCACGCAACCGGGTGAAATTTTTTTTGCCTAAACCCCCGCGACCCTGCGTTTGTATTCGGCCAGCGCATCCTCTACCCGCTGCCTTGCGGTAGTATCGCCCGGCACGTTGTGCGACGGATGAATGAACAGTTTCACACCCCGGTCAGCCAGTATCTCCGCGACGGTGGTGACGGTCATCCACACGCAGGTTACGAACGCCATAGTAGACACAGGCCCCACTTTATCCTGATGATTTTTCAGCGGCACCGATGAATCTCCGATGGGTGCGCACGTGTCGACCACCAGGTCGGCAATATCAAAGATCGTTTTCCCGCTCGAGTGTCGCGACTGCTTGCCTTTTGCGGCGGCCGCCGATCCGAATGCAATCACCTTCATCCCGCGTTTTTTGGATTCGAGCGCGATGTCAATGTTGACATTGTTAATTCCCGAATGGGAGAACAGCCACATCGTATCGCGTTTATCGAAGTTGTACCCTTTCATGATCTCGACGCCGTATCCCTCAACCCGTTCCAGGAACAGGAACTGGTGAACGCCCATCTCCCCCGTGATCCTTGTGAAAAATGTAAGCGGAAGCTCAATGATGGGATGAAATCCGACGAACCCTCCTATCCGTGGATACATTTCTTCTATGGGGATGGTAGCATGACCGCAGCCGAAGGTGTGAACCCATCTCCCGGCCGCGATGCTATCGGCCATGACCTCCGCAGCTTTCCGGATGTTCTCCAACTGTGTTTCTTCTATGCGTGTCATGATGTCGCGCGCATTGTTAAGCCATTGTTTCGCCAGCATAATCGTTGTTTTTATACCTGTTTTATCTTGTTTGTTTTAAAAATAATAAGTCCGAGCACAAGCATGGCGCCGAGCAGGGTGTAGGCCATGGAGGTCAGGTGCTGGATCCCGTATTTTTCGGCGATCAGCCCCATTACAAAATTCACGAGCATGTTGCCGATGAGGGCAATGGTAAGCACAATGCTGAACGCGGTGCCCGACACTTCGGCATAAAGGCTGCCGGTCAGTCCCAGCATGACGGGAAACCCGGCGGCCAACCCTCTGCCTATCAGTACCAGGCCCGCCACTCCTGCCGTATAGGAGCCCGCCGTCTGAAGAAGAATACACCCGCCGAGCAGGGCGGGAAACGACAATGCCAGAATACTGCGGGAGGGAGTATTCCGGAATACGCTGCCGAGCAGAAGTCGCATGCCAGCCATCCCCGCAACATAGACAGACAGGGCATACAGCGCCTGGCTGGCAACAATCGGCAACTGCTTCAGCAGGTACGTCGTCGTCCAGTTGTTGATGATGGCCTCGAAACTGCTTACGCAAAACAGGAAGAAGCCGATGAAGATCAAGATGCTTTCCTTCAGCAGTCGGGCCCCGCTGGAAAAAGGAATTCCGTTAGCCTGCTTGGGCGCCGGAAATGCCGTGAACAGGTACAGCCCCGCCACGCCGAGCGGAATGTAGCCGATGGCCGACACAATCGCTTCAAAGGAGAACCTCGCTTGAAGCGTTCCCAGAACGAATGGCATTCCCAGAGCCCCCACCGCAAAGAAGACCCCCAGCAGGCTCAGGTTCGCCCCTTTGTTGGTCGCGCTGATGTCTGAGACCACCGCATTGGTCGATCCATTGATCGCGCCTCCGCCAAGGCCGAAGAGGAAAATGCATACTTTCAAAATGCCGACCGACGGTGCGAACGCGATTCCCTGAAAGCCGACGAAGATGAGAATGCAAGAAAGTAACAGTATCAACTTATACCCATAGCGGTCGCAAAACGGACCAAACAAGAGCGAGCCGGCGAGGATACCCACGGGAAGAATGGAGAACAGCGTACCGGAGGCGACCGCGTTGAGGATAAATTTGTCCCGGAGGGATGGCGCCACCGACCCCAGTGTGATCAGGGAAATTCCGAACAGCAGCATGCCGAGGCACGCGCAGATAAAAATTAGCCTGGAAGACCGCATGATTTCAGGTCTGTGACATTTTGTTCAGTGCAATAAATCCCGCCCCGTAGAGGGCTGCATTTCCTCCCAGGGCGGAAGCTTCAAAGCTTACTTGTGAAAAGCTCACAGGCTGCGCCCACTTCTTCGCTTCGTCTCTTATCGGGCCGATGAATTTTACGGCGGGGCCAAACACGCCTCCGCCAAAAATGACCTTTTCGGGATTGAAGATGCTGATGAGGTTTGCTACCGCCATACCCCAATACTCGATCACTCCGCCAAACACCCGCACAGCAACAGCATCGTTTTTTTCAAACGCCTCGAACACCAGGTGTGCCGTAATCTTCTCCGGCGGGTGACGTTTCAGCGCTCCGTTGTAATCGCCGGACTCCGCCAGGACTTCGCGGGTGAATTTCGCGATTCCGTCTCCCGAGGCGTAGTATTCGAAACATCCGCAGGCAACATATTTCTTTTGGAAGGGCGTGTCGAGCGCCATCCAGCCGACTGCGCCTGCCACGTCGTGAGAGCCACGAAGGATCCGGCCTTCGGTAAGGATCCCGGCGCCGATACCCGTTCCCACGGCGAGGTAAATGGCATCGCTGCATCCAAGCGCATTCCCGCGCCACAGTTCCCCAAACATGCAGCACGCGCGATCACTATCCATTGCGACAGGAACGCCCCCCGCAATGTTCGCGACCTCCTCAATGAGCGGATAATTTTCCCATCCGGGAATATTCGGAGCCCAGACCGTACCGGTCGCGCTGTGACTGATTCCCGGCACGGAAATGCCAATGGCAGTGACGCGCGACCTTTCGGAGAGGTGTTTCATCACCTGTCCGGCCACCAGGTCTCCCACTTCCTTGCCTTTCCGACCGCCAAGCGCAATGGTTTCA